>JAHBWY010000010.1 GCA_019636735.1 Phycisphaeraceae bacterium | reverse complement strand
CGACAGGATTTGAACCTGCGGCCTTCTGGTCCCAAACCAGACGCTCTACCAAGCTGAGCTACGCCCCGATGGCGACCGCGAGCGAACACACGGCCGGGACACACCTCAAGTGAGCTCCGCCGTCTGCTCGAACCTTGACGAGTGTACGCGACACGGGTCCGCGCACCCCAGCCCCCTTCCATCTCACGCTTCGCTTCGTCGAGAACCCGCCGCGCCGCCGCCAATCAACCCGAGATCAACCAGCACCGCGATGACGATCAGCACGATCCAAAGGCCCCCGACACTTCCCCCACTCTGGTGCCACGAGAAGGCGTACGCCAGCGTGGTGAGCGGCAGGAAGAAGAACCCCAGGACAGGCCAGATCCACGATCCGAACGGACTCGACAGGTAGCTTCCGCCGAAGAGCCACACCAGAATCAGGATCAGTCGCGGCATGAACAGCGACAGTGCAATGAGCAGGCAGGCCATGGGGAGATCATCCCATGAATCAGCCCGCCCGTTCAGCCGCTTGCGAGGCCGTTCGGGATGGTGGATGATTCCCCACCCGTGCTCCCTCGCACCTCCACGCTCCTGGCCTCGGTCGAGCTCGACAGCTACATCCCCGTGGCGGTCGTCTTCGTCATGGCGGTGCTCTTCGTCATCGCCAACCTGCTCGCGAGCGCGCTCCTCGGCCCCCGGCGGACCGGCGCGGTCAAGGCCGGCGCCTACGAGTCAGGCATGGACCCGATCGGCAGCGCCCGCCGCCGATTCAATGTCCGCTTCTATGTCCTTGCGATGACCTTCCTGGTCTTCGATGTCGAAATCATCTTCCTCTACCCGTGGGCGGTGAGCTTCTCCCAGCTCGAACCACGAAGCGAGGAGGGGCTCCTCTTCCTCGGGCGCATCGCCTTCTTCGTCGGGACCTCGATCATCGCGTACATCTACGCGTGGCGCAAGGGCGTCTTCCGCTGGGACTGAAGTAACGCCGGGCGGCGGATTGCCGATGCCTCGCGCCACTCCGAGGACTGCGCCGCGCTTCGAGAGTTGCGCTGCAACCTGCCACTCGTGCGGCCCGCCGCGCAGCTCCCCGACCGCTGACCCGTCACGCCTGAGGTTGCCACTGCTGGCGCGCTTCGACCGCTCTCCATCACTCACCGCTTCGGCGCTGCGCGGCCTTGAGCGTCACGGGAACCTCAATCACTTCCTCCCCGCGGCGGATACGAAGCGTCACGCGATCGCCGGGCTGGTGACTCCGCATCTGCTCCATCATGCTGCCGACGCTCTCGACCAGCGTGCCATCCCACGCGAGCAGCACATCGCCCGGCTCAATGCCCGCCTCGGCCGCGCTTGTCCCCTCGGAGACAGACTCGATCTTGACCCCCTCGCCACCCTCGACCAGCCCGGGCTGAATCCCCAGGCGAACTGCCGCGTAGCCGCGGTCCCGCCCCGCTGTCCGTGCGGTGCTCTGGAAGACGAGCTTGTTCGGCTGCGTCGCAAGTTGGCGCGACAGAGCCTCGGTGAGCCCGATGAGCCTGACCGCCCCGGCCGGATTCGTTCGATAGGCAAGGTCCGCCGGTCGGTGATAGTCCGGATGACTGCCCGTAAAGAGGAAGAGCACCGGCACACCGACCGCGTAGAAACTCGCGTGGTCGCTCGGTCCCCGACCGCTCGGATCCGCGCGAACCGTCAAGCCGCTCGACTCGAAGGTGGGCCGAATCAGGTCGAGGAAGCCCTCCGCAGAACCGACTCCTGACACCGAGAGCTCGTTGTTACGCATTCGACCGACCATGTCGAGATTGATCATGGCCTGGATCGACTCGAGTGAGAGCGTCGGCGCCCGCGTGTACTCCACGCTTCCGCGCAATCCGCTCTCCTCCGCATCGAAGCCGAGGAAGAGGAACGAACGCACATCGTCGGGCGACTGATCCGACGCGATCCACTCCTTGAGCTTTCGCGCCGTGATCAGCATGGCCGCAGTGCCGCTCGCATTGTCATCGGCGCCGGGGTGAAGCTGCCCGCGATACGCGGGCGAAGTGCCGAAGTAGCCGTAGCCCACATGGTCGATGTGGGCGCCGACGATGATCCACTGCTCCGCCAGCGAGCCCTTCCCTCGCACCACGCCGCCGATGTTCGCGGCCAGCGTGCCGACATTCTCGACCTCGACCTCGATCGTCATCGGGCGGTCGCTCCGCAGGGCGAAGCTGGTGACTTCGCCCTCATCGGCCAGCACGCGGAGATCCTCGAGCGATCGCGCCTGCGGATCAGCATCGCGCAGCAGCGCGTCCGCCGCCGCCCGGCTGAGCTGAATGAATGGAATGTCCCTGGTCCGCCCGAAACTGCTCGTCTGCGTCGTCTCGAGGCCGGAGCGACCATCGATCGCCCCCGGTGGGTTCACGAGGATGATCGCCGCGGGGTTCCGCCTGGCGACCGCATCGAGCTTGCGCGCAATGGCGGAGTGCTCGCTGAACCGGCGCGGCGCCCAGCGGCTGCGGCCTTCGTCGTTGATCGGCTCGTAACGCAGCAGGATGACGATGTGGCCGGTGAAGTCCGCTTCCTCTGCGAAGCTCGTGTATCCGTCGGGTCCATCCTCGATTCCGTAGCCAGCAAAGGCGAGCGGCGCGGTGATCGTGCCGCTTCCGGAACTTCCCATCACCTGAAAGTCCTCGCCATGGACGAGCACCCGCGCGCCCTGCTTCGCCACTGCGGTGCGAACCTCGGCGCTGCTGCCCGGGAGCATCCACTCCTGGCGATAGCTGGTCCAGGTCGAGTCGTTCGGCTGAGCCGGGAAGGCAGGTTCGAGCCCGAGCTTCTTCATCCAGAACTCGACATACTCGTGCGTCAACACGCTGCCGCGCGATCCCGGCGCTCGGCCCTCGAAGAAGGGATTCGAGAGCGTCTGCACATGCTGAAACCACTCAATGGCGTCGCCGCCCATCGACTCCATGAGCTCGCGAAGAGCGGTGTCACCAACCAGCTCCTTCGGCTCATAGGTGTAGGGGTTGACCGTGCCCTCGATGACCTGCCCATGCGGTTGGACCTGTTCATCCTGCGGCGCCCGCTGCGGGGCAGCGGCTGGCTCGGTCGCGGCATCCTGCGCCCGGGCAACCGACATTGTGGCGCCGGCCAGCAGTGCGGCGACGATGACCGGGAACGAACGAAGGGCACGGAGGTGCTGAACCATGGATTCCTCGCGGGGTAGATGACCCTTGCCCGGAGGTCGGGCAGGTCGACCGCCGGGATCGACTCCGTCGGCGATTCCGCCACTATAGAGGTTGCCGCAGGCGGGGTTGCGTCGCCGCAGCCTCCTATACTCGCGATTCTCGCGTCTCCCGCCTCTTTCGGACGCCCAAGGCATGTCCACCCTCGACCAGTCCGCCCTTCAGGCCCACTCTCTCGCGACCGTGACGACCCCGCTTCCACCGCTCGACACCTTCGCGCGGCGCCACCTCGGGCCGACCGACTCGGAGATCGCGGCGATGCTCGGATCGCTCGGCTTCGCCTCGATGGACGCGCTCATGGACGCCACGATCCCCGCGTCCATTCGCTTGCGCCGGCCGCTGCAACTGGACGACCCGACGAACACCCATCGCTTTGCCGCGCGCGGTGAACGAGAGACGCTTGAAGCGCTGCATCGCCTTGCGTCCATGAATCAGCCGCTGCGCAGCTACCTCGGCATGGGCTATCACGACACCGTCACACCGCCGGTGGTGCTTCGCAATGTGCTTGAGAATCCCGCGTGGTACACGGCGTACACGCCCTATCAGGCGGAGATCTCCCAGGGCCGACTCGAAGCGCTCCTCAACTTCCAGACGATGATCACCGAGCTCACGGCCATGGAGGTCGCGGGCGCGAGTCTTCTGGACGAGGCCACCGCCGCCGCGGAGGCGATGCACCTGTGCGTCGCGCATGCAGGTCCCTCGGCGCGGAACTTTTTCGTGGCCGAGGAGTGTCACCCGCAGACGATCGCCGTGATGGAGACGCGCGCGAGCGGACTCGGCGTGAAGCTCATTGTGGGCGATCCGACGACCGCCGATTTCAAGGCGCTCGAGTGCTGCGGCGTGCTCGTTCAGTATCCGACGACCGATGGCAGGGTCTGCGACTGGCGCGAGGTCGTGGAGCGGGCTCACTCAACCGGTGCCCTCGCCGTGGTCGCAGCCGACCTGCTCTCGCTCTGCCTGCTCACCCCCCCGGGCGAGTGGGGCGCCGACATGGTGGTGGGCAGCGCCCAGCGCTTCGGCGTTCCGATGGGACTTGGTGGCCCGCATGCGGCCTTCTTCGCGACGCGGAATGCGCTGGTCCGCAAGATGCCCGGGCGCCTGATCGGCGTGAGTCGCGACAGCCATGGGCGCCCGGCACTCCGCATGGCCATCCAGACGCGCGAGCAGCACATCAAGCGCGATCGCGCCACCAGCAATATCTGCACGGCGCAGGTGCTGCTTGCCGTCATCAGCGGCTTCTATGGCGCATGGCACGGTCCCGAGGGGCTTCGCAGCATCGCTTCGCGCGTGCACGCGGCGACGAATGTGCTTGCCGCCGGTGTGCGTGCGCTTGGACACGATCCCGGCACCGGACCGTGGTTCGACACGCTTCGCGTGAAGCCGGCGGCAGGCACTCGCGGCGCGGCGATCATTGAGGCGGCGCTCACGCGGGGTATCAACCTGCGTTCATTCGCCGATGGATCAGTGGGCGTGTCGCTCGATGAGACCGTGCTGGCGAGCGACCTCCAGGATCTTCTCGACGCCTTCGCAGCACCGACTGGCTCCCCCGCCCCGCTCCTGGCGGACCTGTTGCGCGACGACGCGGCGAGTCGTTCACCCATCACCGCGGCGCTGCGTCGCCGCGGCGACTTCATGCAGCAGGAGGTCTTCAGCCGCTTCCACTCCGAGCACGAGATGCTGCGGTACATCCACCATCTCCAGTCGAAGGACCTCTCCCTGGTCCACTCGATGATCACGCTCGGTAGCTGCACCATGAAGCTGAACGCGACGAGCGAGATGATCCCCGTCACCTGGCCGGGGTTCGGGAGGATTCATCCCTTTGCACCCACGGCGCAGTGGCGGGGCTATGCGGAGCTCTTCCGACAGCTCGAGGCGTGGCTCGCGGAGATCACCGGGTTTGCGGCGGTCAGTCTTCAGCCGAACGCCGGCAGCCAGGGCGAGTACGCGGGGCTCATGGTGATGCGCGCCTACCACCGCGAGCGCGGCGATGCGCATCGCACCATCTGCCTGATTCCCGACAGCGCGCACGGCACCAATCCTGCGAGCGCCGTCGTAGCGGGCATGCGGGTGATTCCGGTGGCCACGGACTCCAAGGGCATGATCGATGTTGCGGACATGCGCCGCAAGGCCGAGCAACATGCGAAGGAACTCGCTGGCTGCATGATCACCTATCCCTCGACGGCGGGCGTCTTCGAAGAGACGGTGCGCGAGGTGTGCGACATCGTGCATCAGCACGGTGGGCTCGTCTACATGGACGGGGCGAACATGAACGCGCAGGTGGGCTTGACGCGGCCGGGCGACATCGGCGCCGATGTCTGTCACCTGAACCTGCACAAGACCTTCTGTATTCCGCATGGCGGCGGTGGTCCCGGCATGGGACCGATCGGCGTGACCGAGGCGCTGGCGCCGTTCCTGCCCGGTCATCCCGTGGTGCGGCCCGACAGCGCCGGTCGCAAGAGCATTGGGCCGATCTCTGCCGCGCCCTACGGCAGCGCGTCGATCCTTCCCATCTCCTGGATGTACATCGCGATGATGGGCGCCGACGGGCTCAAGCGCGCGAGCGAAGTGGCGATCCTGAATGCCAACTACATGGCGAAGCGACTCGAGGGGCACTACCCGATTCTCTTCACGAATCACGAAGGCCGCTGCGCTCACGAGTTCATCATTGACTGCCGCGGCTACGAAAAGAGCGCCGATGTGCGCATTGACGATATCGCCAAGCGACTGATGGACTACGGCTTCCATGCGCCGACCATGAGCTGGCCCGTCCCGGGCACGCTCATGATTGAGCCGACTGAGAGCGAGTCGAAGGACGAACTCGACCGCTTCTGCGATGCCCTGATCTCGATTCGGGGGGAGATCAGAGCCATCGAAGAGGGTCGCATGGACCGCGCGGACAATCCGCTCAAGCATGCACCGCACACGGCCCAAGCGGTCACCGCCGATGCGTGGCCGCACGCGTACTCGCGCGAGCAGGCGGCGTACCCCGCGCCGTGGACGCGCGATCGCAAGTTCTGGCCTGCGGTGGGGCGCGTCGACAACCCCTACGGTGATCGCAACCTCGTCTGCACCTGCGAGCCGATGAGCGCGTACCACTGAGCCGCGGCGCTCGACGGTTCGCTACTGGCTTTCGGTAGGACCGAAGAGCAGGCCGATGTGCGGCTCCGATCCGTGGCGGCAGAAGATGTAGACATGATCGTCGGGCTGGAGGACGGTCGAACCGCGCGCGGCCATGACCTGATCTCCCCGAACAACCATGATGGCCGCGGCTCCGTCGGGAAAGTGGATCTGCGACAGCGGAACTCCGCACGCCGCGACGGGCTTCTGAATGTGATACGAGTGAATCTCGCCGCCCATCGGGCGAAGGCTGTTCATCTCCAGCACTGCCGCCGGAGCGGGTGCCTCGGGTTCGTCGAGCCCAAGGCGCCGCGTGAGCGGCACGATGCTCGCACCTGGAATGAGCGCACTGACGACCACGATGAAGAACACCAGGTGGAAGATCTTCTCGCCGCCGGGCAGCCCTGCCATGACGGGAAAGGTGCCGAGGATGATCGGCACTGCGCCACGAATGCCGACCCAGGAGACATATCCGATCTCGCAGGGACGCCAACGGAAGACCGCGAGGCACCCGATGACGACCAACGGGCGAGCCAGCAGCGCCAGCCCGACCCCCAGCGCCAGCCCGACACCTGCAACGGACAGCAACTGGCTCGGAAAGACCAGGAGTCCCAGCATCAGGAACATCGAGACCTGGCTCATCCACGCGATCGAGTCATGCACGCGGATCAGACCGGCGCGCACTGGCATCGGACCATTGCCCAGCACAAGGCCGGCCGCAAACACGGCAAGGAAGCCGCTCCCGCCCGCGAGTGTCGCCGCACCAAACGCAACGAATGCCGAGGCGAGCGTGACCACCGGGTACAGGCCGCTGGTGGAGATTCGCATGCGTGCGAGCAGCCAGCGCGTGCTCCAGCCGACGGCGACGCCGATCACAAGACCGACCACCAGTTGAACGGGCACATCGATCGCAAGCGGCCAGACCTGCGCGCCGGCGTTGCCCGCGCCATCCCCGACGGACATCGCCCGCACGCCCTCGACGACGGCGATGGTCAGGATCACGGCCACCGGGTCGTTCATGCACGACTCGAGTTCAATCGTGGTGCGCACCTTCTCCTTGACTCGAAGGCTCCCGCCTCGAAGCACCGCGAACACGGCGGCCGCGTCCGTCGATGAGACGATCGCGCCGATCAGGAGTGCTTCAGACCAGTCGAGTCCGAGCATGCGTCCGATGAGGGCCATGACTCCGGCGGTACCCACCACGCCAGCGGTGGCGAGAACTCCCGCGGGTGCCGCGCTGCGCCGGACGGATGCCATGGTGGTATTGAGCCCGCCGTCAAACAGGATGAGCACCAGAGCGATCATCCCCACGCGAAAGGCAAACTCGAAGTTGTCGAAGGCGACGCCGCCAAGGCCCTCGCTGCCACCAAGCATCCCCAGGACGAGGAAAAGGAGAACCACCGGCACCCCAAAGCGGTCCAGAGTCCTGGTGAAGAGGACGCTGAACAGCATCAGCAGTCCGAAGACCACCAGGATGGCCGCCGTCGCGCTCGGCTCGGAGAATGTGGCGGCGATCACGCCCCACCCGCGCAATGGCACGCCACGGTCACATCGCGTCTCACGAGTGCCATTGTGCGTGGTGATTGATCTGGAATGGGTGCTCGACGCAAGACCGGTGGAGGCACTGACGGGGTCGCTCTCATCGGTCCACCCCTTGTGAGAGTTTGTGCATGGTAGCCGACCCCTGCGGGGCCGCAGCGCCGGCGAGCGAAGCGAGCCGGAGCGGAGGGGCCGCAGGGCACGCCGCCGCGTACGCTGCCGGCGTCCGCTTCCCGAGCGCCCGCTGTGGCCTGCGATGGTTGTAGTGAAGACGCCAGCGGTCCACCAGATGTCTCGCCTCCGCCAGCGTCTCGAAGAGCTCCGACGAGAGCAGTTCGTCGCGCAGCCGTCCGTTGAAGCTCTCCACGATCCCGTTCTGCCACGGCGCCCCCGGGTCGATGTACAGCGTGCCCGTCCCGCTCTCCGCGCACCATCGCTTCACCGCCTTGGAGACGAACTCCGGCCCGTTGTCGCTCCTGATGTGCAAGGGTGCGCCCCGGATCGCCGTCAGCTCGTCAACACCGCCACATCCTCGCCCCGGCAGCTCAGCCCACCTCGATCGACAGGCACTCTCGCGTGAACTCGTCCAGCACCACGAGCAGCCGAAGCGGACGACCGTCCGCCGTCCGGTCGCTCACGAAGTCCAGGCCCCACACCTCGTTCCTCGTCGTCACTCGCCGTCGGACGATCCCGTGCTCGCCCGTTCCGATCCGCCTGCGTTTCCTGCGATTCTGCGACACCGGCAGACCCTCCACACGCCACAGCCGCTTCATCAGTCTCGTCCCGATCGCCCAGCCTTCCTGGTGCAGCAGGTCCACGATGTGCCGGCGTCCACGGCGTGGATTCGCCACCGCCCGTTCCCGCATCCTCGACAACAGCCTGTCCCGATAGGGGTTCACCGGCGCCGGACGCCGATGCGTGCTTCGGTGCTGCCCGACCACGCGGCACGCACGCCGCTCGGACACCGGCAGCACCATCGTCACATGCTCGATCGCCCGGCGCCGGTTCGCCCCCGGGGCCGGGCTCAGAATTCCCCCTTGGCCACTTCTTTCAGAATCTGGATGTCAAGATCCTTCTCCGCGACGAGCCGCTTCAGCCGCGCGTTCTCCAGCTCCTTCAGTCGCCGAACCGCGTCGCGGTCCGCAGCGCCGTACTCAGCTCGCCAACGGTGCAGCGTCACCGTCGACACCCCGAGCGATCGCGCGACCTCCGCGATCGGCTTCCCCGCCGCCAACGCTTCGTCGGCTTGGCGCAGCTTCGCCACGATCTCCTCGGGCCGATGCCGCTTCCTGCGTCCTGGTCCCTTCATGACAGACTCCCCTCGGCCCTTCGGGCCGCGAAAGTCTCTCACAAGACCTGGACCTGTTCAGCGCACCCCCATCACCACCCGCGCAATGGCACGCCACGGACACATCGCGTCTCACGAGTGCCATTGTGCGTGGTGATTGATCTGGAATGGGCGCTCGACGCAAGACCGGTGGAGGCACCGCGCCAGACTCACTCCCACAAGCGCGGCCGTGGGGCTGGCGGTGAGGCCACGCACGACTCGCGCCCAAGGCCTGGCAAGGTGCCGATGCGCCTTGTCGTCAACGGGATCGAAGGTTCGTGAAGTCGGACCAGCACTGGTAGACGACATGCGCTGGCACCCACTGCTGCCAGCCCGCGCCGAAGTGCACTTGCATCCATGCCGCAAAGGCAGCTTCGACACCCGAGCCGAAGTGCGTCGGGAACCGACGCCAGTGCTCCGCGACGACAGACTCCGGCATCCAGCGGTGCCACTCGGGTCCGTAGAAACGCGACATCGCGCGGAGGAAGACTTCTTCCAATCCGCCAGTGTGTGCGACGAGCGACGATACCAAGGTCGCATGAGGCGGCCCCAACGGCGAGCCGCGTGCCGACGACAGGCAGACGGCCGCAGAAAGCGGCGCTGCAGCCAGCACCAGTGGTGCGAGATGACCTCGGAGAAGACGCCATCCGCTACCCCGAAATCGAAGACGATGGGATGGTGACGACATCACAGCAACCTCGCTGACGAGAGGATTCGCCAGCCCGTTTGGCGGAACCACGGGAAGCGCCCCATGGTCCCCAGGAGATTTCGAACATCCTCTCGGTCGAGCGTCCAATCCCCGCAGGGCTTTTGACCACCTTGCGGTTGATCGACCGAGTGCCAACTGTGTTCCAAGGTGAAGACTCGCTCTCGAATCGCCCAGTTCTCCTGGCGATCGGCAATCTCGTGACCCTTCATTGAGAAGAAGGCCGCCATGCGATCCCGATCGTTGCCCCCGAGGTATCGAAGCACCAGATTCAAACCGAAGACCGCCCACCAGCCCCAGCTCTCAAGCCAGTCTCCCCGTGGGTGAATCGACGGATCGATGATCGACGACACCCCCGACTCAAGTTGCTGAATGGCCGATTCCGGCGGCCGCATACCAAGTAGCACTTCGACTTCAATCGCTGCACCAACGCAGGTGTTCGCAATCGCGACGAAGCTACTGTCGTTCCGTCTGTCTGCGAGCGATCTCAGTGTGGTTGTTGCGAGTTCAAGATGAATCAACGCGTCGCCTCCGAGGACCGACGCCCTCTCAGGGAGTTCTGAAATCAGGCGACGACGCGCTGAGCCAGAGACATAACCCGCGATACCTCGGGCGAGATCAACGACATCATTGCTTTCCCTGACGATCGCGGCCTCACTGATGACCCCTTGCGAGAGTGCAATCGCTTCGTTCAGGTTCCACATGGCATAGTTGGCATTGGCCAGGTTCGCCAGATAGACCAAGTGAGCACCGACTGAAAGACCTTGCACGGACGCCGCCATCCTTGCGAACTCCAGCGCTTTGGCGAAGCGACCAGCTTGATCAAGCGCCATGTACATTCGATTGGCTGCGATACCGTGCTCTCGCGGTTCTCTTGCCAATCGCAACATCTGTGCTGCGATCACCCGCATCCTCTTGTGGTCACCCTCCCGGTGAGCAGCGATCGCGTCGCGATTCAACTCCGCGAACGGCTTCTCGGGGACGGGCTCCTGCTCGGTTGCGTCATCGACCGGGTCGAGCCACAGGGCCTCGGCCACATCACCGGCGGGCCAGTCGAGCACATCGGACAGCCCCATCACCATGTCAAGCTTCGGGTTGCCGCTGTCGGGGACGACCTTCGCAGGGTCTCGGTTCAGAGTCAGGGCGAGTTGAGCCTTCGAGCACCCCAGGTAGCTCTGCGCCAACTCAACCATCCTTGCCAACCGCTGGCGGCGCAGGTGATCCACTTCGCGAGTCTCTGCGGCGCGCGAGCGGGGCTTCGGCTTCGAGTGCCTCTTCGGTTCATTGGTGTCCACGAGTCCGAGCCTCCTTCATCGCCGGTCCGGGCCCGGCCATGCCCACCACTTCCCCGCCATGTCTTACCCTCGTCGAAGGGGCAGTGCAACCCCCAGCTGACATGATCTGCCTCCTGGCCATGCGGCTTGTGGTCCCTCGGTGCTCGACGCAAGACCGGTGGAGGCACCGCGCCAGACTCACTCCCACAAGCGCGGCCGTGGGGCTGGCGGTGAGGCCACGCACGACTCGCGCCCAAGGCCTGGCAAGGTGCCGATGCGCCTTGTCGTCAACGGGATCGAAGGTTCGTGAAGTCGGACCAGCACTGGTAGACGACATGCGCCGGCACCCACTGCTGCCAGCCCGCGCCGAAGTGCACTTGCATCCATGCCGCAAAGGCAGCTTCGACACCCGAGCCGAAGTGCGTCGGGAACCGACGCCAGTGCTCCGCGACGACAGACTCCGGCATCCAGCGGTGCCACTCGGGTCCGTAGAAACGCGACATCGCGCGGAGGAAGACCTCTTCAATCACTCCATGGTGCGCGACGGGGCTCTGAGGCCACGATCCCGAGCCACTGAACGGTGTCGTAAATCCCAAGGGCGCCGTTCCAAGCGTGAAGAGAGCGGCAACAACAGCGGCGGCGACTGTTCGCGATCGGGCGGTGCGAGTCACCGCTGTCTGGGCCCGAGCTCGGAGAGAGGTCTGACCTGCGTGATGGATACCTTTGCGGTTCACACGAGCCTCGCTGAGTTCAGAATCTGCCAACCTACACGGCGAAACCAGGGGAAACGGCCCATGGTTCCCAGCAGGTTGCGCAGGTCCTCTCGATCCAAGACCTTGGGTTCGAGACTTCCTTCCCGCGGCTGCGAAATGGAAACTCTCCAGTCATGCTCCAGAGAGAACACTCTCTCTCGAAGAGCCCAATTCCCCAATCGATCGGCGATCTCGTGAGCCTTAGTTGAGAAGACCGCTGCGTATCGGTCCCGATCCTGGCCTGGTGGCATGCGAAGCACGATGTTGAGGCCAAAGACGGACCACCAGCCCCAACTCTCAAGCCAATCCCCGCGAGGCCGCTGAGTCGGGTCAACCACGGTTGCAACCCCCGCCAAGATCTGCTCCGCTGCCTGCTCGGGGTCCAATCGTCCCAGGAGCACCTTCACTTCAATCGCTGCTCCCACGCAGGTGTTGGCGACGCCTGAGTAGCTCACATCGTTTCTCTTCAACGCAAGTGCATCGAGGGTGGCACTCGAGGCCATCAGGTGCTCGAGGGCCGTGTCACCATGCTCGTTGCGGAGATCGGGCATTTCTGCCAACAATCGCCTTCGAGCGCTCCCCGACACATATCCAGCCAATCCCTTGGCATACTCCGTCAGGTCATCTGCATCGGTCATTGCGGATGCTTGATCGAACACCGATGTGCTGAGCGCGATGGCCTCTTCGAGGCTCCACATCGTGTAGTTCGCATTCGCAAGGTTCGCAAGGTAAATCCACCTCACCGGCCGAGGAAGGCCCGACACCGACGCTGCAACCCTCGCCCACTCCAATCGTTTGGCGTACCGGCCGACCAAGTCAAAGGCCGCGGCAAGACGATTGGCTGACTGCGCCTTCTCGCGGGGCGTTGTAGCGACTCGCAGCATCTGAGCCGCAAGTTGATGAAGCCGAGCATGATCACCATCCCGGTGTGCCTGCAAGGACTCTGCACTCAATTCCGCGAACGGCTTCTCGGGGACGGGCTCCTGCTCGGTTGCGTCATCGATCGGGTCGAGCCACAGGGCCTCGGCCACATCACCGGCGGGCCAGTCGAGCACATCGGACAGCCCCATCACCATGTCAAGCTTCGGGTTGCCGCTGTCGGGGACGACCTTCGCAGGGTCTCGGTTCAGAGTCAGGGCGAGTTGAGCCTTCGAGCACCCCAGGTAGCTCTGCGCCAACTCAACCATCCTTGCCAACCGCTGGCGGCGCAGGTGATCCACTTCGCGAGTCTCTGCGGCGCGCGAGCGGGGCTTCGGCTTCGAGTGCCTCTTCGGTTCATTGGTGTCCACGAGTCCGAGCCTCCTTCATCGCCGGTCCGGGCCCGGCCATGCCCACCACTTCCCCACTATGGGATACCTCCGACGATCGTCGAGGTCAACCCTCATGCCCACTCCTTTCTGCCAACACGGCCGTGCGGATCGAGGCCCATCGGCGTCGGGATGCCACCGGAGGCCTCGCAATGACGCCCACACTGGGTGCCAATCGGTTGGGGCCATGCCAACCGCACTACCGCCAGCTCACACGACCCTCCGGTGCCGTCCCGGCGGGCGTGCCGAACCAGATCAGCGTTCGTGAGCCGGGCCGGCTGTCCGGGGAGCGCGCCGCTACCGCTGGCGTCTCTCGCCCTCCTCGGGCGATCGCGCCTCCGCCAGCTCCGCCGCGCACGCCTCGCAGAAGTCAAGCGACCAGCCGTGCAGCACGATCTGCAGTGCCATGCGCCAGTCCGCAGGCGAGTACATGATGCAGTCAGGTCGCACGCAATGTCGACCGGTCTCGTGAAAGGAGCGATCATCGGCCGCAGGGACGCCGAGCGCGTGACCGATCTCATGCAGCACGATCCACGACCAGTACGCATCGTGATGCACGAACGGCAGGCAAGTGCGCCCCTGAATGCGATCTGCAAAGAGCCAGATCTCGCGCGAGGCGAAGAAGGCTGCATCGCGAGGCTGATCCGGCCGCTGCATCAGCACCGCATGCGCGGATCCCGCCGCCGGACGATCACTCGGCCCCCGATCGGCCACCACGATCACGATGGCATTCGACGCTGGAATCGGCATCAGCACGCGCGGACTCGTCGGATCGTCGTCATGCACGGTGCTCAGGCCGATCACGCCACCATCGGGCACAGCCAGAAAGCATGGTCGTTCGACGGCTCGCCTCTCGCCGCTCTGCGGGTCGAGCGCGTGAATGGGCCAGTGCATGGCCACGAGCTCTCCGTCTTCGTCGAAGTCGGCATGCACGCTCCCGCGATCCACCACCATCACGCTGCCGCGCACATGTGACTTGAGGCGCTCCATCGCCATGGAGAAGGGCTTCTCCGGCAGGACAGCCCCATTGAGCCGGACGACCTCGATGATGATCTGGTCGGCGTCGACGAGATCACGATCGACGCCCGGTCTGGTAAGTCGAAGCCCGTGAAGCATCGGGTCATGCGGCTCCGCCGGTCGCGGCGGGACTGCGCACGCGAATGACATCGAAAGCGCAAGCGACATCACGACGAGGCGAACGCTCCGCGAGGTGCGCCGCAGGAATCTGCCGGCCGGCCTCCGCGGCGGTCCGGCTTCTTGAAGCCCGGCGGCACGGTCGCTCGATGGCCACCCGGCTCGCTGTCTCCGTTCGGGCTCGCGCGTGGGTTGATCAGGCGCGGTCGATCTTGGCTCGAGATCCATCACTCGCCTTTCGGGAACGGTTCACCTCGTCTACGAGACCCGGCTGGCGCGCCAGGGCCGCGCCTCGTCGACGGATCGAGCGTACTTGCCACGAGGTCTCGGCGTGGGGATCGCGGGCGACTCTCTGATCGCCAACCGCCTGCGATGATGATGCGATGACCACGATGCGCTTCGATCTCGATCGCGCGATGCAGGTCCTCGCGCGGACACCCGGCACCCTGCGAACACTCCTCTCCGGTCTCGACGATGCGTGGCTCCACGGCAACTACGGCGAGGCGACCTTCTCGCCCTTCGATGTGGTGGGCCATCTCATCACCGGTGAACGCATCGACTGGATGGGTCGCATTCGACGGATTCTGGAGAGCGGCGTCTCGCGACCATTTGATGTCTACGACCGCTATGCGCAGTTTGAACGGTCAAGCGGGCGGGACATTGAGCCGCTGCTTACCGAGTTCGCGCGCCTGCGCGACTCCAATGTCGCAGCATTGCGGGAACTCAAGCTCTCGCCCGCCGACCTCTCGAAGCGCGGCCTTCACCCGGTGCTGGGCGAGGTCACGCTCGACCAGGTCATGGCGACCTGGGTCGCGCACGACCTCAATCACCTGGCCCAGATCGCGAAGGCGATGGCGTGGCAGTATCGCGAGGCGGTCGGACCATGGCACGACTTCCTCGGCGTTCTGCGGACTCCGGGAACCACCATGGATGCCGACGGAGCGGCGCGACGCCGCGCCGCGCTCGAGCGCCAGACGCCAGCGACAGAGAAGTGAAGTCACGCCGTGTCGCCATCTCGGGCCAGTGCGGATGAGCGATCACAGGAGCTTCTGCACGCTCACTGCGAGGTGCTCCTGAGCCTCGAGACGGTGTCCATCGGCAACGACGATCCGCATCGACGCTTCGAAGCTGGCTCCGCACCTTCGATGCGCGGACACTCCGGAACTCAATGGGATCCGGTGCCGTGGTGCCTTGACGATGGCCTGACTCTCTACGATGGAAGCCATGAGCTCGAAACCACTCTCGCGGCGAGCACTTCTTCGGTCTGGCGCTCAATTTGGAGCTGGAGCCGTCGCGCTGCCCGGTCTTGCCGCACTTCTTGGAGTCGGACGGCGTGCCGCGAACGGGGCTCAGGGTCATGACGGCGCCGACCGCGCGCCCCTGGCGACCGAAGTCACTCGGCCCACGGCTCGCCCCGAGTCGCTCCGTGTGCTCTCGATTGGCGTCGTGGGAACAATCGGCGAAGCCGATCGTCGAACCATCGCCGCGCATCCGCGCGCCGAGATCGTTGGTCTGTGCGATGTCGACTCTCGCGCTCTGGCGAAGGCTGCCGCAGATCATCCCGGCGCCTTCACCTGTGCGGACTACCGCGACGCCTTCGAGAAGCACGGCGAGAAGTTCGACGCGGTCATCGTCGCCACGCCCGACCACTCCCATTGCTCGATCATGACGATGGCGCTCGCGCGCGGAAAGCATGTCTACGGGCAGAAGCCGCTGGTGCAGCAGCTTGAGGAGCTGGAGCTCCTTCGCCGCGCGGCTGCGGCCCGGCCCGACCTCATCACGCAGACCGGCGCGCAGCGCATCGAGTCGCCCGAGCGCCGTGCCGCTGTCGAGATCCTGCGAAGCGGCGCACTCGGCAAAGTGATCGAGGCACATGTCATGTTCGGCGGCAGCGCCCTCGCGGGTGGCTACTACTTCGCTGACGGGACACTTGGCGATCCGACCCCCCCTCCCGCGGGCTTCGACTACGACCTTTGGCTCAACGGCGCCGAGCACGAGCCATGTCGCCCACAGATGGTCGAGCGCCAGTGGCGAAGTTGGTGGAACTACGGCGGCGGCCAGATCGCGGACTGGTCGGTCCATCTCACCGATGTCCTCTTCTACGCCTTCCCGGAGCTGATCTCGCCGGTGCGCGTCTGCTCGCGCACGCCGTCGCGCGATGTGACGCACTTCCACGCCGACAAGGTCCTGTCAACCTTGACCTATGAGGTCTCAAGCCCGCGCTTCGCGAGTTCAACCTGCAACCTCTACTTCTATGACTCGGGCCTCAAGCCCGACCGCGCGCACCTCGGGCTTGGCGAGGGTGACTGGCCCGATGGGATCCTGACCATCGTGGTCTGCGAAGGCGGAACGCTCGTACTTGCGCCCTCCGGCCCACTCGAAGTCTGGCGGGAACGGCGCCGCATCAACGGCATGGAGTGGCCGGGCCTGCCCGCGTTCGACTCCTTCAACCACTGGCACGCGTGGGTGGACAAGGCTCTTGGCGTCGACACTCCGCACCTGTGGATGCCCTTCGACATCGGTCTGCGATGCACGGAGCCGGGACTGCTCGCGGTGAAGGCGGCGAAGTACCCGGGACAGGTCCTCGAATGGGACCGCGCGAACCTTCGCTTCGCGAAGCACGCGGAGGCGAACCAGACGCTCGTGAGGCGCGCGTATCGCGCTGGATTCGAGCCGGTACCTCCGCGCTCCGTGTAAGGCGACGCTCGAAGCGCTGACTCGAGTGGCGACTCCTGTGGCGTTGATCCGCCCGTGGTCCTGGCGCGCGCATGCAGAGCGCCACCAGCCCGCCGCCCGACCGCGACTGAGGCGCCCGGCGCCGGCGTGGCTCATGACCACGCCGGCGCGCCGATCGCGCACGGTTGTCTCACGGCCCGGGCAAGACGGGGCTCTGATTGAGAATCACGCTGGTCGGCGAAGCCGGAGAGCCGAGACCGACAAAGCCGATCGTGACCGACTCACCCATGTGCACATGACCGTTCCAGGTTTCGTTCGCCACGGTGACCACGCCGTTCGACTGACTCATGAGCACGCCATCCCACAGTGACTGGATGGTGTATCCGGGCGTGTCGAACTTGAGCGTCCAGCCGTGGATCATCGACTCGGAACCGTTGTGAATGGTGAGATGGCCCACGAAGCCGCTGCCCCAGTTGTTCGAGACGCTCCAGGTCCAGGTGAGACCGAAGAGCTGGCAGTCATCGAGGTATCCGTCTCCGTTTGCGTCGCCACCCTCGACGATCTCGCATGAGTCCGGAATGAGGTTCATGTTGCAGTCTTCAACGACGCCCGCGAGGATCGCGCAGAGGTCGATGATGCCATCGCCGTCGCAGTCGGCGAGCGTCTCGCACCAGTCAGGGATGCCGTTCATGTTGCAGTCCGGTGCGCCGTTGGCGATCTCGACGGCGTCGGGAATGCCGTTGCCGTCACAATCGGCGCCGCATGCGCCCCATGAGCCCAGCACCACCGCGATGTCGGCGCCATCGGTCACACCGTCGCCGTTGAGATCGCCGCTGGGCGTGTTCCACGCCCCGAGCACGATGGCGAGATCCGCGCCATTGATCGATCCATCGTTGTTCAGGTCGGCGGGACACTCCTTGACCGGTGCCGATCCGAAGTCGACATCCGAAATGCTGTAGAACCCCTCGCCCACCGGGTCGAGCCGCTGCCAGATCACATACAGGCAGTGCTTTCCGGTTCGCGCCGGAATGATGGTGTTGAAGCGGTACTCGTTGGCCAGCTTCATCACCGGGCCGAGGGTGAGTTCCTCCATCTGGTTCCAGTTGAGCGGCTGGAGCGGATTCCAGTCGGCGCTCGTGATCCACGCGCGAAAGATGCTCGGGTCGTGCGGAGTCGTCGCGTAGAAGATGAGTTCATTCGGACCTGCACTCATCGGTGTGGTCGGCCAGTCGTCGCGCACCAGATCAAGTCCCTTGAACTTGGGGTTGCCGCCGCTCGCGAGTTCGCCATTGGGAATGGTGAGGTGATAGGGAATCGCCATCTGCTGCTGCGGTGAGCCAGGATGGAAGTTCACCACCTCATTCCAGTCGTAGAAGGGCTGCGTTCCGCCCAGGGCGATCGCCGCCTGTACCGCCGCCGACTGCGGGCTCTGCGGATTCTCGAGGAATCCCGAGTAGACGCGGCTGATCGGCTTCGACATCGACCCGTGACCGTGGGCAATGGTGCCCGCAAGCGCCAGCGCGATGGACGCCGCCGCCAAGGCGCCCTTGGCGCCGATTGGTGGAGTTCGGTGCGCCAAAGGTGCAGGCATTCCGACGGAGCGCGCGTGGACCGGCCGACGCCGCCACTGCGTCCGGACGAGGTGTGCGTCTCGCTTCAGTTCGATCATGAGTTGTACTCCGAGGGCCTCTTTCCATCGGCGCGACCGCGAGAACAATCACGGTCACCCATCCGACGAATCGAGCCCTCTATGCGCATCAACGCGGGGTGTGGAACTGGCCCGTCTCACGGAGATCACGGCCGAGAACCGGCCTCCCAGAACATTGCGCGCAATTCGCGGCTCTGGCAAGTGCGCTCGGCCAGCAAGTTGACGAATCTCCGAAGGCAAGAATCCCTTGTCCACCGACAGCACCGCGTCGTGGCGCACCATGCGCGGCAGCGGCAGAGTGAGACACCGCACGGCCAAGCGGCTCAGCCAATCTCGCGAAAGATCGTTCCAGATGACGAGCTTCGAGGCCAGTCGTCCCATGATGGCAAGGAGCTCAACCACCTGATCGTCGGTGAAGTGATGAAGGAACATTCCCGCGTGGACCACATCGAAGGAGCGCGGTGCGAAGTGGGACTCGAGTTCGAAGGCGCTCGCCTTGAGGAGCGTGATTGGCGCCGGACAGGTGATGGACCTCTCATGGAAGCCTGACCCTTGGGGCACCGATCGAGCGGCGTCGAGAGCGCCGCGCTCTGATGCTGCGGCTTCGCCGTCGACTGAGCAGGTCGCACCCGCATGGGCAGCCCGCGTGATCGGATGCGAGGCAATCGCACGCCGCGCTTCATCAAGGCTCGCGTCGAAGAGATCGACTCCGACGATCTGCATCGAGAGGCCGCGGCCTTCGGCCCACTCGAGCGCCGCAAGCGGAATGTCCGCGCAGCCCGTCCCGACATCGAGCATGCGGATGGACCGGCCGAGCTGCTGCTGCATCGCTTCAAGGTGCGTCAGCAGGCCGGCCACACCACCGAGTCGACGATTGACCCAACGGATGAAGCTGAATGCTTCGGCGATGTCGCGCGGATCAGCCGCGGGATCGTCCATGATCTCCGGGCGCGTGGGACGGGCGCTCATTGAGTGAGTTTACGAGTGAGAGGCGTCGTTACCATGCGCTTCATGTTCGCGTGGGCCAGGCACCTTCATGCTCGATCACCCATGCGGCGCCGACTCTGGATCGGCATTCCCGCCCTGCTGGTCGTGACCATCGGCTTCTTCGAGCCAGTGACTGCGTTCTGTGTCGTTGTGCTGTCAAGTGTCATCGTCTTCGGAAGTGCCCTGCGTCGCTCCAGTGACTTCTATGTGAAGCTTCTCAGGCGCTCGCCCCGGAACCTCGAGTGCGTGGCGCTCACCTTCGATGACGGACCTGATCCCGTTCGCACACCGCAGATTCTCGAGGTCCTCGATCGCGCGCAGGCGAAGGCGACCTTCTTCATGATCGGCCGAAGAGCGGAGCAGGCGCCCGAGCTCGTTCGCCGCGTCGTCGACGCGGGTCACGAGATCGGAAGCCACACCTACTCCCACCCGCGCACGATTCCATTCTGGCGGGCTGAGTCGCAGCGTCGCGAGGTGGTCAATGGCATCGCGGCGCTCGAGGCGAAGAGCAAGGTTCCGATTCGCTGGTTCCGTCCACCGATGGGGCTTGCCACCCCGGCGCTCGCGAGGGCACTCGAGGGGGTTCCCGTCGAACCCGTGAACTGGTCCGTGCACTCGCGCGATCTGGGCGATCCACACGAGGATCGCATCGCATCGCGCGTGCTCGCGGGCGTTCGTGGAGGCGACATCGTGCTCATGCACGATGGCTCCGATCGACTGGGCGAGGGCCCTGCGGCGCTTCCGGCGGCGCTCGAGCGCATTCTCAACGGCCTTCGGGAGCGTCGGCTTCGTGCGGTCA
This sequence comes from Phycisphaeraceae bacterium, assembly GCA_019636735.1. Classification (NCBI taxonomy): domain Bacteria; kingdom Pseudomonadati; phylum Planctomycetota; class Phycisphaerae; order Phycisphaerales; family Phycisphaeraceae; species Phycisphaeraceae bacterium. The sequence continues at coordinate 75,251 of JAHBWY010000010.1, read as the reverse complement.
CGCTTTCTGAGCTCGTCGACGGTCCGGGGGCGCACTGATGATGCGGACCACCTTCGAAGCCTTGCATCGGGCTCGTCGAGGAAGCGCCGAGTCAACACGACTTCTGGAGCCGACACTTACCTCGAGAGGTGACTCGGAGGCGAACACCTGATGCGACACTCGCCACACGGCGGAGGGGCACGCGACGCTCCTCCCCCTGAAGCCACTCGGACCTCGAGTCGTGCGAGCGGCCCCCGCGGTGACGAGCGCATCGGCAGCCCACCACGCTCGACCATTCCACGCCCGTGCCTCGGTTCGACATCGCTGCTGCGTCGACTCGAGGCCTGTGCGTGGCGCGCGACGGCGCGCAGCATCGAGTTCACGCTTGGCGTTCTTCGGGGCGTCGCGTTTCCGGTGCAGCTCGTCTCGCCGTGCGCCCTCGGCGCTCGCCCCGTCATCTTCGTGGCCAATCATCGAAGCCTGCTCGATACACCGTTCATTCGCTGGTCGATGCCTCGTCAGGTTCGCTCGAGGCTCGTGACGGTCGGCGGTTTCGACTACTTCGAGCCGCGCGGGCGCGGATGGACGCGCGTCGCATCGTCACTCTTCCTGCGATTCGTGGTCGACGCCTACCGAGTCTGGATGATCGACCGGCGGCTGGATGGCACGGCCCATCTCGGCCAACTTGCCGAGCGACTTGACGAAGGGTGGTCGCTCCTTCTGTACCCCGAGGGCAGTCGATCGCGGAGCGGACGAATGGGTCCAATGCAGCCGGGCGCGGCGCTCCTGGCGCAGCGCTGCGGTGTTGCCGTCGTCCCGATCTTCATCGGCGGCTCCGACGAGATTCTCCCGCCCGGTCGCTTCTGGCCGGCATCGGGGCGCCTTCGCATTCGTGCCGGAGCGCCGATGCGCCCCGAACCGCTCGAACATCCGGAGGCCTTCATGCGCCGCGTGCGCGCGGCGATCGCTGCGATCTCGAACGGTGAGGAGGCTGTGCCGTGAGCGATGCGGCCTCTGCCCGCGACGGCGCCAAGGCCACCGCGCGTCACGATGGCCGCGCGGCGATGGCCACGACGACAGGAGCCGCGCCTCGTCGATCCATGGTGGCCACATCGCTTGAGAATGCGCTCTTCGCGCTCCTTCTGATTCCGATGGCGCGCTGGACGCCTGGACTCTCACGGCTTGTGCGGCCGCTGCTCGCGCGCTTCACCTGGATGCTGATGGCAGGACGCCGTCGCTCGCTTCGGCGCACGGGACGGATCCTCTTTGGCCCGCGCGCGTCGCCAGAGGCGCTCGATCGCTTCGGCCGCCGAGTGCTTGAGAACATCCAGTCCTTCATTGCCGATGTCGCCTCGATTGACCGATGCACGGTCGCCGAGGTCGGCGCGAGGGTGGTGCACTTCGAGAACCTCGATCGGTTCATGTCCGTTGTTTCAGAGCGTCGTGGCGCCATCCTGGTCAGCGCCCATCTCGGCTCATTCGAGTCCGCAGTCGCCGCGATGCGTCGAGTCTGTGACACGCCGGTTCATGTGCTCTTTGCCCGGGATCACATCACCGCGTTCGATCGTGTCCGAAGCCGCGCCCGGCGACACTTGGGCATCGTCGAGCATCCTGTTGGAGATGGCGTGCAATCGTGGCTTGAGCTTCACGACGCACTCAAGCGGGGCGAGCTGGTGACGATCCTCGCGGATCGCACCATGCCGGGCCAGCGCGGCACCGCCACCCGATTCTTCGGGCAGAGTGCAGAGTTGCCTTTGGGTCCGCTTCGACTTGCCGCAGCGAGCGGGGCGCCGCTGCTTCCCACCTTTGCCCTTCCAACTCTCGATGGCCAATGGACGCTGCGGTTCGAGCCGCTCATCGAAGTCGAACCGGATGGCCGAACGCTCGATGGCGAACATCCCGCGCAGCGGCGCATGGTCGAAGCCATGGAGCGAGCCATTCAAGAGGCACCGGAGCACTGGCTTGTCGTCGCGGGACCGTGGTCGACGCCTGCATGAGATTCGAAACGCCGACGCTATCATGCGATGAGTCCCATGGTTGAACGCAGTTCCGTGCTCGCCGCCGTCGAACGGGTGCTCCGTCATGATCTCCGGTTTGGTCAGGCAGCCATCTCCGAGCAGACGGTCCTTGTCGGCGGAGAACTCCCGCTCGACTCGCTGGATCTCCTGATGGTGGTGACCGGGACGGAGAAGGCGCTCGGCATCAAGCTTCCGGGTCGCCGCATCGATGCCTCGGTGCTGAAGACGGTCGGATCGTTCGTCGACTTCGTCTGCTCGGAGAGCGGTGCGGCCGCGGAGCCTCGGTGATGAGCGCCAACACCTCCGGCGCTGAGGTTTCTCCGCGTGAACCAGTTCCGATTCGACTGGATCTGCTCCCCCATCGCGAGCCGTTTCTCCTCCTTTCAGCGGCGAGCCGAGCCGGCGATGAGATGCGCGGCTCATGGCGCTTGTCCGGGTCGGAGCCCTTCTTCCAAGGGCACTTTCCCGGGCAACCGGTCCTTCCGGGCGTGCTCCTGACCGAGGCGCTCGCGCAGCTCGCGGGTTTGAGCCTGATCTCGATGGAGTCCGCCGACCGCTCCGTTGCGACCGCCCCAACACTCGACCGGGCATCTCCGCCAACCGCGGTGCTGGTGGCGGTGGACATGAGGCTTCGCGAAGTGGTTCGGCCACCGGCCGTGCTCTCACTCGAGGCAACCCTTGATCGCTGGATCGGACCGATCGCCGAGTTCGAAGTCGCGGCACTCGTTGGCGAACGACGGGTGGCGCAGGGCCGGCTCTCCCTGCGCGTGATGGACATCGACCAGTGAATCAGCCGCAGGCGGCGGACGATGGCTCGGCGATCGTCGTGACAGCGGCGGCGGTCCGCACCGCGCTCGGTGCCTCGCGTGCGGAGATTCTTCGCCGTGCCATGGCGCGCGAGCGCTCGCTCGCGCCGTCGGCGGCGCTTGAAGGAGCCCGCCCGGACGATCGAACTTACGCGTGCAGTGGCCTCTCGAGTGGTCCTGATCGCGCCGAGGACCTCCTGGCGCGGGTGCTGGCCGATGCGCTCGAAGAAGCGCACCTTCATGAGCCCGCACGGCGCGGGTCCCGGCGCGTGCAGATCGTGGTCGGTACCACCTTGCACGGCATGCGCCACCTGGGCGACTACCTCCGGAGCGGTGGTGCCAAGGGCGCCGGCTTTCTCACACCGGCGTCGGTCGCTTCGCTTGCGGCCGCACGATGCGGACTTCCCGCGGGCGGAGTCACTGTTTCCACCGCGTGCGCATCGGGCATCACCACCATCGGCATCGCCTGTGATCTGTTGCGCCTTGGCGATGCCGATGTTGTGCTGGCCGGTGGCTACGACCCAGTCTCCGAGTTCTCCTACGCGGGATTTGAAAGCCTGCGACTGCTTGCCGAGGACGCGCCGCGTCCCTTCGCCAGGGACCGCGACGGCATGCGCACTGCAGAGGGCGCTGCCGTGCTCGTGATCGAGCGCGCCAGTTCGGCCCGCGCTCGCGGCGCGCGGGTGCTCGCACGCGTGGCCGCGATGGCCGAGAGCTCCGATGCCTTCCACCTGACACAGCCGCATCCGGAGGGCGAAGGTGCGGCAGACGCGCTGCGCGAGGCGCTCCAGCGTGGTGGCGGCGACCCCGATCTCATCGTGGCCCACGCGACCGGGACCGACGCCAATGACCACTCGGAGTATCGCGCGTATGAGCGCGTCTTCGGCGAGCGGCTCGCGCGCATTCCAGTGACTGCATCGAAGTCGGTCTATGGCCACACCCTCGGCGCCGCAGGCGCCGTTGACGCGGCACTCTGCATCGCCATGCTCGAGGCCCGCTCCGTTCTGCCGACCATGACCGGAGCTGACTCAATTGACCGCGCGACCTTCCCCCTGCTCGACCTTGTGACCGACCGTCGGGATGGCCCCATTGCACGAACCCTCAACATGGCGGTGGGCTTCGGCGGCTCGAACGCGGCACTCATGCTCGTCGCACCGCATCCCGCAGAGCCCGGTGTGAGGGCCCCCATGAGCCCCACCGCAGGGCCCGAGACGACACATGGCAGGAGCACGCCGTCGCTCGATCGTCCGTCGCAGAACCCCACGGCGCCGCTCCGCTCGGACGACCTCACGCGCAAGCCCGGTTCGGATGATGCGATCTGCATCACCGGGCTTGCAGTGATCGTTCCCGGAGCCGCGCATCGAGGGCGCGAAGTTGCGGGTCTCGACGGCGTCGAACCCGGCGATGTCGATCCCAACCTGCTCGAGCCACATCTCGATGTCCGAGCAGCGAGACGCATTGCACCGATCTCGAAGCTCGTTCGCGCTGCCGTTCGACTCGCGATCGATGATGCGCGTCTTTCCGCGGAGCACCTCCGTCAGGCGCACGCGATCTGCGCAACGCAACATGCAGCGGTCGGATATAGCGTCGACGCCTATCGAGAGGTGCTGGCTCACGGCTTGCGCGGCGGCAACCCACTCCTCTTCGCCGAGAGCGTCCCCAATGTGCCCGGGGCCCAGTGTTCGCTGGCCTTTGGAGTCAAAGGTCCGACGATCACGGTGTTCGGATCTCGTATCGCGTTCATCGAGGCGGCGTGGATTGCCATGGCGCGCATGCAGGCGCGCGGCGTGGCGCGGGTGATCTTGGTGGCTGCCGAGGAGCGCCATGAGAGGCTCGACGAGGTGCTCTCGGCCTGGAGGCAGCCGAGGTGCGGCGATCCCGGAACAGCGTCGGGCGCCGTAGCGATGATCCTCGAACGCGCGGATGCGGCGCGAGAGCGAGGTGCCGCTGTGTACGCCACGCTCGGCGCAGCGAAATGGATGGCTCCGGCCGCGCGCCGCCCGCGCGACATGCTGGTCGCGGCTCGCTCGATGGTTGACGGAGTCATGGGTCCAATCGACGCACCTGCAAGGCCCGGCCTGCTCGGACGGCTTGAGCGGCGAACGGCGGGTCAACGGCTGGAGCGAACCCTCGGCGCGGAGCTGCATGCGGTGGGGCCGGCGCTGCTCGCGGCGCTTCGCGCAGTGCGGGGCGAGAACGGCGCGGTGCTCGCCGTTGAGTCCTTCGGCGCAACGGGCCTCATCGAGATTTTCGGCGCAAAGCTGCAGTCCAAGTGACCCCGAGAAGAAGCAGTGCCGCGGCCAGCGCGGCGCCGGCGAAGACCCAGGAGCGCCCCGCGGCCAACTCGCCTTGAAGCGTGCGATCGCTCAACGCTTGAGCGATCGCACCCGCAAGCGCTCCAGCGCCAATGCCCACGGCGGCGCCGACACCGGCGAGCCAGAGCGAGCCATGCCATCGAATCACGAGCCACGCCGCGATCAGCGCGGCCACAGTGCTGCCAGGACCCAATCCAGATCCAACCGAGCCCGCGCTCACCTCCCCCGCGATGCCGATCGCACCGAGAGCGCCGAGCGCCATCGCCGCGCCGCCGTGAAGGCGCGCTGGTGAATCACCCAGAAGTTGGTCGCGCCCCCGGCGCAGCGACCATGCTTCAGCAACCTGCCCGCCGAGACGCACCATCGCCGCTCGTGTCGGCGCTGGCGGCAGGCTCGCCAGAGCGAGGAGCCAGAGATTGATCGCGAACCCCTCGGGCCAGTCGCGGCGGAAGCGGTAGTGACTGCGCCGCGCCGCGCCGTGGTGATAGATGCAGCGAATCGACTGCGACTCATACTCCGCGCCCATCCAGATCGCGCGCGTGATGAACTCCTCCTCCCACGCGAAGCGCCCGCTGAGGCAGCGGACCCTTGAGACGACAATGAGTGGATAGACCCTGAGTCCGCAGGGCGAGTCATCGACCGGCACGCCCGTCTGCGCTCGAATCGCGAGATCATTCAAGCGACGCCCCGTCAGGTTGCGACGGGGGTATCCGGGTGTCGCCGGATCCCGCGCACCGCAGAGAAGTCGAGGGGGTGCGCCTGGCCCGCCGTTCACCAGAGCGTCAATTGCACGAGCGACCATCCTCCGCGCATCGATCGGATCGTGCTGTCCATCGGCATCAATCGTGAGCGCGAGTTCGAAGCCCATGCCGATCGCATGCTCGAAGCCGTCGCGGAGCGCCGCGGCCTTCCCACCATTGGCCGGCCTCAGAAGCGCCACACGACGGGAAGCACGCACCTGATCTCGCGCGGATGCCGCCCCGCCTTCCGCGCTCCACTCACGGAGAAAGGTCGGCGTTGCGTCGGACGAGCCATCGTCGACCACGATGATCGTCTCCACGGCGCCGTCAATCCCGTGCAGAACCTCGGGGAGCGTTTCGCGCGCATTGAACGACGGCACGATGGCGCAGATGCGACGGCGGTCGTCGTCGCGGGGCTCTTCCGTCACGGCAGTACGATATCGTCGCCATGTCCGCACACGGTCACGCGCCTGAGGCGATCAACGGCGCTGCGGGCAGCCGGGCGTATCGCACCTTCATCAACCCGCGATGGGCGCGCGTGCTTCGCCTCATCGGCTGCGAGCGCACCTGGGTTCGCGGCGAACGCGTGTGGCTCGAAGACACCGAAGGAGGGCGCGTTCTTGATGCGATCGGTGGCTACGGCGCGGCCACGGTCGGCCACCATCACCCTCATGTCGCTCGCTCGCTCCACGATGCAATCGAAGGCGGCGCGCCAGGCATGATCCACTTCGGTGTTCCGCCACGCGCGGGGCACTTGGCGGAGCGCCTGCTCGAGATCGCGCCGCGTTCCCTCACCCGCGTCTTCTTCACGAACTCGGGGACCGAGGGGATCGAACTGGCCATCAAGATGGCCCGCGCCTCAACGGGCCGAGATCGGCTGCTCGCCTGCGACCACGCCTTTCATGGCTTCTCGACAGGATCGCTCTCGCTCTGCGGTCACGAGCCCTACCGCGAGGGGTTCGGCACGCTGCTTCCGAGTCATCGCGTGCCGTTCGGTGATCTTGCCGCGCTCGAACAGGCCCTTGCACCGCGAGATGTGGCCGGCTTCGTCATCGAGCCCATTCAGGGCAAGGGCGTGTACATCCCGACCGCGGACTATCTCGCCGAGGCGCAGCGCCTCTGTCATCGCGCAGGATCGCTGTGCATCGTCGATGAAGTGCAGACAGGCTTCGGTCGATGCGGGTCTCTCTTCGCCAGCCAAGCTGATGGCGCGATTGAACCGGACATCATGGTGGTGTCGAAGGCGCTCTCGGGTGGCATGATCCCGGTCGGCGCGGTGCTCGCCAGCGAGCGCGCGTGGGGCGCGGTCTTTTCGTCACTCGATCGCGCCATGGTGCATGGCAGCACCTTTCATCAGGCGCCGCTCGCCATGGCCGCCGCTCATGCGGTTCTCGATGTCATCGATGGGGAGCGACTGGTCGAGAGATCGGCACACCTCGGTGAGCGCCTTCGCACTCAACTGGAGGCGCTGCGCAGCCACCACCGCACGCTTGGAGCGGTGCGAGGTCGCGGCCTGATGGTGGCGCTCGATCTGGTCCCGCCGCGCCCCCTTCGGAGTCGCCTTGAGCACATGCTCTGGCCGCAAGCCTTCGTGATGGCGCTTCTCGATGAGGGTGGTGTGCTGGCGCAGGTGGTCAATCAGCGCTCGGCCACGATCAAGTTCACGCCCCCGCTTGTCATCGATGACCGGGAGGTGACCCTCATCGTGCAGGCAGTGGACCGCGCCCTCGCGCGAGTGGACGGCGGCGCACTTGAGACGACGCTTGGGACCTTGGGTCGAATGGCGATGAACCTCATGCGTTCGCGACCGTGAAGGGCTGAAGTCGGCTCCGGACCGCTGTCGGCCGATCATGGCGAGCGGGGCTCACCGGATCGCGTCATCCCATCAAGCCGCTCGGCACCCGCCGGAGGAGTGAACGCCGAGTCCTCCAGTTCGGGATTCACACGCATCGAACGGACACTGACATCGATGCGACCCATCGGGCTCACGAACTGAAGTCGTCGTGGAAGCGGGACTCCATCGACGAGCGCATGCTCCATGCACTCGAGGCGCCCGGTGAGCGCACCCGCCTCCCAGCGCTCCACGATCAGCACACGACCGTCGTCGCGCGCAATCGTCCACTCGAGTGACTGATCCTGATCTCGCATCACGCGAAAGACCGCTCGGTCGGGATCCCCGCGCACCAACTCGAAGTGCATGGCGTCACTGCCGATCCAGCCAAGCAGCGACCCGAGCACGCCAAGGAGTGCCTTCGAGGCATCGGCCGAAGCCAGCGCCTGCTCGCGCACGATCGGACTCAGCAGGGCCGAACACTCGTCGCCATGCATCACGACATCGCAGACCATGAAGCCGAAGCGACTGCTGCGCAAGCGGAAGCGATCGGGTCGGGCCATTCGGAGATCCCCCGCGAGCGAAGCCTTCGCGCCATCGGCACGGGTGAGGTCCAGCTCAAGCTTTGCAGCGAATGTGTCGATCGCGCGTCCCCGCGCGTGCATCCGCTTGAGCGCCTCGCCCGCCTCGTCGTCACGGGCGCTCGTCTGGTCGTGATTCGAGGTCTCGATTGATGCGCGAGGCACTGACGCGCCGACCGCGGACTGCGACGAGGCCTCGCCTCGCTCCTCATGAGCTGCCGACGGAGCCGAACACGCCGAGAGACACACGACGATTGCACCGCCGAGAACACGACTCCGCCAACGCATGCATCGAGTGTAGAGAGCGACCAGAGGCCGCCCTCACGCGTCGTCGGGGTGGTTCGATGCCATCGAGTGCTCCATCAAGCGTCCTCCGGGATTCGCACGGCTTCCGTTGCCTACCACCGAGTGGGCGGCGCATACTTCCGACATGGATCAACCGATCGATCGAAGGACCTTCGTCGGCACCGGAGCCGCCGCCGCCGCAACTGTCGTCGCGAGCGCCGTGGGGGCGAGCGCCGCGGGGACCGGCGCCGTCGGGGCCAGCGCTGCTCGCTCCGCTTCGAGTGATGGATCACCGAACGCATCACCGCTCAACTCCGCCTCTGGCGCGCCGAATGCCGGCGGCCCGCGGCGCGGCGCTCTTCGGCAGTCCGTCGCCCGCTGGTGCTTCGGCGGCTGGGATCTCGACACGCTCTGCATGCACGCGAAGGCGTGCGGCTTGGTGGGGATCGATCTGCTCTCAGAGTCCGAGTGGACGGTGCCAGCGCGACACGGCTTGGTCTGCACGCTTGCAAACGGACCTTCGACGATTCCGCATGGCTTCAATCGCCCCGAGAATCACGATCGATTGATCGCGGAGTGCTCCCGCATGATCCCGCTCGTGCGAGCCGCAGGCATCGACCAACTCATCGTCTTCTCAGGAAATCGGGCGGGCATGAGCGACTCCGAGGGACTCAGGCACTGCGCGGCCGCCCTCACGCCGATCATGCCGGTGGCGCGCGAGCATGGCGTGACGATCATCATGGAGTTGCTCAACTCGAAGATCGATCACGGTGACTACATGTGCGACCGGACACCGTGGGGCGCCGACCTCGTCCAGGCTGTTGGAAGCGATCACTTCAAGCTGCTCTACGACATCTATCACATGCAGATCATGGAGGGCGATGTGATTCGAACCATCCGAACCCATCGCGACGCCATCGGTCACTTCCACACCGCCGGTGTTCCCGGGCGAAACGAGATCGACGACTCGCAGGAGCTCCAGTACAGGGCGATCGCTGCGGCGATCGCTGAAACCGGCTTTCAAGGGGTGGTGGCCCATGAGTTCATGCCTCGGCGCGACCCGGTGCAATCCCTCGGCGAAGCGGCGGAGCGCTGTCGGGTCTGACCCCTTTGGCCCGATGGGGAATGGGGGCAGGCTGCTTCCCGTGAGATCGGGGGGGGACGCCATCGGGGGTTGATGGTTCTCAGCCGAGGGCGGCGGGCACCGGGCAGCCGGCGGCACCCGCCTCGACAGACCACGCGCAGTGACCGGGAACCGGAGATCGCGCCGCAACTCGTGAAGGCTTCGCGGCTACAGTGTGACCACTGGGCTGAGCGGCCCGACCGGACCCGATGGGCGGCCGGTTCCTGGAGAGATACATGGCATTGTCCCGCGCGACTTCGTTCGCAGCCTTGGCGCTGCTCTTCGGCTCGATCACCATTGCAAGCTCGGCGCAGTTCAGCTCCGGCGAAACCTCGCAGACCCCCCCGGGCGCACCTTCAGGTGCTGCCGCGGGCGGTGCTCCGGGAGCGCCCGGCGCACCGGGTGCTGACAAGCCCGAGTTCCCTCCCTTTGATCAAGTGATCAAGGGATTGGAGAAAGTCGTCAGTCCGTCGACTGACGGCACACCAAGTCTCTACACGCTGTACATCGACAAGAAGAAGAATCGCCTGCTCGCCGAACTGCCCGCTCAGTTTGCCAATCAGCGCATCTTCATCGCGACGAGCATCTCCGGCGGCTCACGGCAGACCGGGCACCAGTGGAACGACCTCTACGGCTACTGGCGGCAGCAGGACAACAAGCTGCTTCTGATGGAGCCGAACCTCCTTCGACAGGCGCGCGGTGGAGATCAGGAGCGCGAGCTTCGAAGCTCCGTGCAGCGCACCTACACCGATCGAGTGGTCACCAGCGTGCCGATCCTCTGCATGGGTCCGGGGCGCGGCCCCGTCATCAATCTCGGTGAACTGCTCGTCGGGCAGATGCCGCTCTTCACGAACATCCGAGGCCGCGGCGAACTCGCCGAACTCGGCAATGTGAAGGCCTTCCCGCAGAACCTCGAGATCCCGATCACGGTGCCGACGGGCGACGGCCAACTCACCAAGATCCACTACTCGATCAGCGTCATTCCCAAGACTGACTACAAGCCTCGCGAGGCCGACGAGCGCATCGGCTACTTCCTCACCGTCTACAAGGATTTCTCGAAGAACGATCCCGATGGCACGCAGTTCACGCGCTACATCAACCGATGGCATCTTCAGAAGCGCGATCCGTCGCTCGCGATGAGCCCGCCCACGGAGCCGATCGTCTTCTACATCGAGCACACCGTCCCGGTGCGCTATCGCCGATGGGTGCGCGACGGCATCCTCGAGTGGAACGCGGCGTTCGAGAAGGTCGGCATCTTGAATGCGCTTGAGGTACGACAGCAGGACGCGCAGACCAAGGCGTTCATGGATCTCGACCCCGAGGATGTGCGCTACAACTTCTTCCGATGGATCACCAGTGAGACGCCCTTTGCGATGGGCCCCAGTCGAGTGAATCCCGAGACGGGGCAGATCCTCGACGCCGACATCATCTTCGACGACTCGATGCTCAAGCTCTACCGCCAGGAGTACGAGCGCTCCATCGCGGCCTATGGCCTCGATGGCGTTTCACCCGAAGCGATCTCCTTCATGGAGTCCCGACCGCTGTGGAACCCGCTCGCGATGGCGAAGCAGGTCAACCCGATGCGTGAAGCCGTGCTCAGCGATCCGCACCTCAGCGACGATCAGAAGGCTGACCTCGTCGGCGACCCAACCATCGGACGGAACGAGGGGCTCTATTCGCGCGTCGTGCAGCAGAACCGTTACTGCTCGTATGCCGCGGGCAAGGCGATGCAGATGGAGATGGCCTCGCTTGCCATGACGATGATGCCCGATCTCGCACAGGATGGCCCTCAGCTCGACGGTGTGCCGGAGAGCTACCTCGGCCTGATCCTCAAGGAGATCGTGATGCACGAGGTCGGCCACACGCTCGGCCTTCGCCACAACTTCAAGGCCTCGGCGTGGAAGTCGCTCGATGAGTACGCCGACGCCGCGGGTGAGGCTTCGGTCGGCAGCGTGATGGATTACAACCCGATTCGAGTCACTGTCGATGGCAAGCCTCGCGGCGACTGGGTGCCGAGCACCATCGGACCCTATGACTTCTGGGCCATTGAGTACGGGTACTCATTCGATGAGAAGCGCGTCAAGGAGATGGCGAATGAGTCGATGAAGGCGGAGTACCAGTTCGCCACCGACGAGGACACGCTCGGACCCGATCCGCTCGTGGCCCGCTTCGATCTGTCGAGCGATCCCCTCGCCTGGGCGGAGGAGCGCATGGAGGTCGTGAAGGCCGCGCGTGCGAAGATGCTCGACAAGGCGGTCAAGGATGGTGAGAGCTGGCACCTGCTGCGTCGCGCTTACGAAACGCTGCTGGGCCAGCAGTTGGGCGCTCTCCGCACCGCGTCGCGATATGTCGGCGGTGTGCATGTCAACCGAGATCGCAAGGGCGGCGAAGGTCGGGATCCACTCGTTCCCGTCGATGCGGCGAAGCAGCGCGAGGCCCTCGCCTTCCTGATTGCGAACTCATTCCCCGATTCGGCGTTCGATCTTCGACCGGAAGTCGTCCGCAAGCTCTCGACGAACAAGCACCGTCACTGGGGCGCGCTGGGTGACTTCGATGAGGCCTTCAGCCTGCACGATCGAATCGGCCAGGTGCAGTCATTCGTGCTTCTGTACCTGATGAATCCCCGAACGCTCACGCAGGTCTTCGACAACGAGCTGCGCAAGCCCGGCGACGAAGATGCTCTGACACTGCCGGAGGTGTTCCGAACCGTCATCGACGCTGGCTTCACCGAGATTCAGACTCCTCCCGAAGGGAAGTTCACGAGTCGTGAGCCCATGGTCAGCAGCCTTCGCCGCAATCTTCAGGATGGCCTGACCACGCGGCTCATTGACCTGATGGTCAACCCGCCACGATCGATGCCGCGAGCCGTGCAGACGCTCGCATCCATGCACCTGCGGCAGCTCTCAGAGAAGCTCGATGCCCTCTCCGAGCGAGCCGCAAGCGGAGAACTGGACGACTACACCGCAGCCCATGTGAGCGATCTGAAGACCCGCGTTGACAAGGCGCTCAACAGCGTGATGATCAGGACGCCCGGCTGAGCCGGAGCGGTCGTTCGCAATCTTCAAGGGGTCGGCTGCATGGAGCGGCCGACCCCTTCTTCATTGCCGCTATCCTCAGGGACCGGTCGCCACCCGCATCGGTTCCTCCACCGTGTCCGCTTCGCCCACCATCACTCTCTTCGGCGCTGCGGGCGAGGTCACTGGCTCGTGCACCCTCATCGAGTGCGTCGCCGGCCGTGTGCTGATCGACTTCGGGCTCTTCCAGGGGAACATTGCGGAGGAGTGGCGCAATGCCGAGCCGCCCGACTTCGATGCTTCGCGCATTGATGCCGTCGTGGTCACCCACGCCCATGTCGATCACTGCGGTCGCCTCGGCATGCTGCCGCAACTTGGATTCCGCGGTCCCGTGCTCTGCACCGAGCCGACGGCTCGACTGCTGCCTCGAGTTCTGCGCGGCTCAGCCTCGCTCCAGGCGACGCGACTCGAGGAGTTTCGCAAGGGAACGGCACCCGTCGCGCGGGTGATCGACCCGGCACCGCCCGCGGAAGTGATCGAGCGACTGACGAGAGTGGTCGAGCCGCCGGTCATCTTCGATCACGCCGATGCCGACATCATCACGGCGCAGATCGAAGCGCTCGGGTATGGGCGCTGGCGCGACATTCGTCCGGGACTGCGGGTGCGGCTTCACGATGCAAGTCACATCCTTGGTTCTGCCTCGGTGGAAGTCGAGTGCGCCGCGGGCCCGGCTGGCGGCGTGCGCCGTGTGCTTTGTTCCGGTGATCTCGGGCCGCGATCACAAACGGTCCTTCGCGCTCGTGCCGCGCCGCCCGCCGCGGATGTCGTGGTCATGGAGTGCACGAACGGATCCAAGCGCTTCGGTCCGATCGCCGAAATTGAAGAGATCCTGGGGGCGGTTCTCGAGCGGGCCGCAGAGCACGAAGCTCGAGTGCTGATGCCGACCTTCAGCGTTGGGCGCGCGCAGCAGTTGCTGCATCGCATCGCGCGACTGCGTGCACGAGGACGACTCCACTCGCTTCCCGTGTATGTCGACTCGGCGATGGCCGTCTTTGCGTCGGAGCTTCATCAGCGCCACCCCGACTTGTTGGCTGATGCGCTGCGACAGGAAGTGCTTGATGGCGGGGCGCCGCTCCACTTCCCCGAACTGCACTACCTCTATTCACGAAAGCACTCGCTCAAGGTGCAGCGCAAACCCGGCGCCGCCGTGATTCTCGCCGGTAGCGGCTTCTGTGATGCTGGGCCGATTCTCCACCACCTAGCGGGCGCCATTGAAGACCCGACGACAGAAGTCGTACTCAGCGGACACCAGATTGAGGGCACCCTCGGCCACGGCCTCGCGCATGAGGCGAAGCGAGTGCTGATTGGAGAGGACGAACTGATCGTGCGAGCGAGCTGCACGCGCGTTGAGGGTCTCTCCGGGCACGCCGATCAGACGGAGCTCCTTGAGTGGCTCCACTCCATGTCCCCCGCTCCTGGATTGGTGATCTTGAATCATGGTGTCGAGCGTGCGCGAGCTACCATCACTCCGATGATCCGAGAGATCGAGGGCGTTGAAGTCGCATCACCTCGATTGACCGCGCAAGTGCCGATCTGACCCAGAGTCTTATAACGGTTATCTGGTGTATCGTGGGGGGTTTGTGGCCTGCTGCGCGTCCCCGCGATCTCTATGCATGCCATTGGCGGCCAAGCTCACATGGCATTCGTGATTGACCGCGTCAGTTCACCGAGTGCAAACCGATTCCCGAGTTCACAGCGCGGCTGATGACGGAACGCCAAGCCTCGCGAGGATGCCGTCAAATTGCTCGAGACTGTGGAACTCGATGGTCATGCGACCAGCACCCTTCTTACGGCCAAGCTGGAGGTGGACCCGCGTTCCCAAAGTTCGACTCAATTGATCCTCCATCGCAGAGAGATGGGCGGATCGAATCGGCGCAGGCGATGTTCCACGGGAAACACTCTTCGATTCAGCCCGATCGGACGACCGTTGAACCTCGCGTTCAAGTGTGCGTACCGACCACTCTTCCATGATCGCAGTGTCGGCCAACAGCGACCTAGTAGCCACATCCTTGATGCCGAGGAGTGCCCGCGCGTGGCCAGCGGAAAGCTTGCCGTGTCGGACCAGGTCGAGCGAGCGACCGTCGAGCTCGGTGATTCGAATCAAGTTGGTGACCGTGACCCGATCCAATCCAACGGCATCGGCGATCTGCTGGTGGTTCAGGCCAAAGTCCTCTCCAATCGACCGTAAGCCAAACGCTCGCTCGGCGGCGTTCAGATCGTCTCTCTGGATGTTCTCGATGAGCGCGAGTAGAGCGGATTCCTGGGTGCTGACCTGGCGAACGATCGCGGGGATTCGCGATCGACCCAGGCTCCTGAACGCTCGAAGGCGGCGTTCGCCAGCAATCAGCTCGTATCTCGGTCGCCCATCCTCGCTCTCGACTGGCCGAACAACAATCGGCTGAATCAAGCCAGCGGACTTGATTGACTCGGCAAGCTCGGCGATCGACGCTTGTTCGAAGGTATCTCTCGGCTGGTTAGGATTCGGAACGATTGAGTCGATGTCGAGATCCTGCACCCTCGGACCCTGATCCTCTTGCGTCAACGGAGTGCTGCTTGGGCGTGATGTTCCACGGGGAACATCTGCCCCAAGATGCGATCCTCCAGATGACCCAAGATCGGGCGCCGTCGGAACGACGGGGATCAACGAGCCAAGCCCACGACCAAGCCGACGAGTGACCGATGGACGGCCGACCGACTCCTTCGCATCCATGCGAGATCTCCAATCTCTTGTGTGTTCCACGGGAAACATCGCCATACGCCGATGGCGAAACGACACCTTCGGATCATAACAAGGCAGCTGCTCCGTGGCTCTGGCGTCGATCCCATTCTCTTGCCGATCACATACTCGTTATAAGACTTTTGTATCGGGCCCCTTCGACTCAACTCGACCCCTCGGCCCGCCGATGGCATCACCATCGTGGATCACGACCTGAACAACGAGTCTGCGTTCCTCAACGGATCTCCCTCGCAACTGTCGATGAACCTCCTGCAGGCTTCGGCGCTCGACGAGACCGTCGTCAACGCTCGTCGACGGTTTCGTCGAGTGCTCGCTGCCTGGGCGGGGGACCTCTTGGTCCTGTCCGCCAAAGAGGGTCGCACCCCACGCTGGCGCGACGCGAGCACGGCCCGCGCCGCATGACCGTCCGATTCACCCGCGGCCGCAGATGGAGGCATCCAAGGCGTGAGCAGCATCGGCTCCGGAATCGGCATCGCGAGCGGACTCGACATCTCGTCGCTCGTCAAGCAGATGCTCGCGGCCGAGACGCAGCGACGCGTTCCGTTGCAGCAGCGCCTCGCGCAGATCGCCCAAACCCGCGCCGCCCTTCAACAGACGCGCTCCTCGCTCCTTGCCCTTCGCAACAGCGCGTCCACTCTCGCGCTGCCCTCGATCCTGAACGCGACTTCGATCTCTTCTTCGAATCCAAGCGCCATCGTCGCCTCATTGATGACCGGCGCCACGGCCTCGATCGGTTCCACATCGATTCTCGTTCGCTCGATGGCCAGCGCGTCACGCATCGTCTCCGCCGCGATCGACAATCCCAACGCGGCGCTCGGCGCACTCGGCGGTCTCGTCCGCTTCGGCGGGGGACAGCTCACCGACGATCGTTCGCTGTCACTTCTCAACGGCGGCGCGGGAGTCGAGCGTGGTCGAATCAGGATCACGGACCGAAGCGGCTCAAAGGCCACCATCGATCTGCGCGACGCACAGACCATTGACGATGTTCTCCGTGCAATCAACGAGGCATCTTCGATCTCCGTCGACGCGCGCCTTCGTGCCGACGGTCGCGGGATCGAGATCGTCGATCTCTCGGGCGGCTCAGGCACCTTGCTCATTCAGGAGTTCGGCGCTGGTGCTACCGCCGCGTCGCTCGGCATCCTCGGCAGCGCGGCGAGCGGTCTCCTCGTCGGCAAGACGATTGCCACGCTTAGTGCGTCGACCCCGCTGCACTCGCTGAGTGGTGGTGTCGCCATCACCAATGGCGCACCCGACTTCGTGATCGCCGTCGATGGAGTGGAAGTGAGCGTCGATCTCGGCGCCGGGGCAGGGGGTGTGCCGCCCCGCGCGCAGACGCTCGGCGAAGTGATCGAGCGCACGCACGCGGCGCTGGCCTCTGCGGGAGTCGGGGGTGCGCTCACGATCTCGATCGCACCCGGCGGGGATCGCCTTCGAGTCACATCGTCCACTCCCTCCGAGATTCACTTTCTCGCTCCTCCGGGAATCGCATCAGGGCAGCCGGGGGTCATTCACGCGCTTGGGCTGCCTTCATCCATCCCGCCAGGTGACGGCCCGACGATGACGACAATCGTGGATGGCGATCGACTCATCGTCGGCATGCACGATGTCCTGCTGAGTCGGCTTGAAGGCGGCACGGGCCTCGTTCTTGCGGGTTCGCTGAAGCTCTCGGATCGCGCTGGACGCAGCATCACCATCGATGACTTCAGCGGTGTCGACTCGGTGCAGTCGCTGATCGCTCGAATCCACGAGGCGATCTCAACTGTGCCCGGCATGTCGATCTCCGTCTCAGTCGACTCAAGCGGAACACGCCTGCGATTCGCGGACACCGCACCGGGCCCCGGCGTCCTCAAGGCAAGTGGAACCATCGCCGAGACACTGGGTCTTGCCGCCCTCACTTCCTCGGGCGCAAGCGCCAATGGCGTTCTGCAATCGCGTGACCTCCGCAGGGCCGACATCGGGTGGGGGACTTCGCTCAGCGCTTTCGCGAGCGACACTCCGTCCGGATCTCTGCGCATCACCGCAGCCTCGGGCGCCACGGCTCTCATCGCCGTGTCCAAGGACATGACGGTCGCCGATCTCGCTCAAGCGATTGCCAAGTCCGGGCTTCCGGTCTCACTCACCATCAACGCACTCGGTGACGCTGTGGAAGTGATCGATCACTCCGGAGCGACCGGCCCGCTCTCCATCGTCAATGAGTCTGGCAATGCCGCGACCGCACTCGGTCTCGCCGGCACTTCTCTCAACGGCCGAATCGACGGCACGCGAAGCGTCGCCTTCAAGCTCACTGGAAGCGAGAGCGCCGCGCAACTCGCGGCCCTCCTCAACGGATTCGCCGGCGTCTCCTCGGAGATAGTCACCAATGACGACGGGAGCGCGGCGTTGATGGTCACGGCGTCTCACACTGGCGCGCGGCACGGTGTGAAGCTCGCCATCGATGGCGTTGATCTCGGCTGGTCAACCATCACCCAGGCGCGCGACGCGCGGGTGCTCGTCAACGCGCAGGATGGCAACGGCACGCTCGTCACGAGCGCGTCGAACATGCTGAACGACATCATCCCTGGAGTGGCCCTAGAGTTGAAGGGCGAGAGCAGTGAGAACATTCTCATCGCGGTCGAAGCGTCGCTTCAGCCGCTGAAGACCTCGCTTGCTTCCTTCGCCGCGCTGCTCAACGCGGCCCTCAATGGGCTTCACAGCGGAACAGCCGTTGATCCCGAGGCCGGTACACGCGGCGCTCTCTACGGAAACTCCCTCGCCACGCGCATGCGCGACGCCCTGCGCGCGTTGGTCGGCCGAACCTTCGGCCCCGATGGTCGACGCCTCTCGTCGCTCGGAATCACGCTCGGCGCCAATGGCGGGGTGAACATCAACCAGGCGGCGCTCGAAGAGGCGGTAGCGGCGGACCCCGACGGCGTTCGCGCCATGATCGAGGGACCGCAGGGGCTCTCCGCTCGAGTCGAGTCGCTGCTCGCCACGCTCGTCGAGCCCGGAAGCGGCGCGATCGATGGCGATGACGCGCGGCTCGAGCGCGTGGCGGGGAACGCCAGCGCCCGCATCGATCGCATTGACCAGGCCATCGAGCGCCGACGAACCGTCCTTCTCGCGCGCTTTGCCGCCATGGAATCGACCATTGAACGCCTGCGATGGCAGCAGTCGACACTGCTCTCCATCATGGGCTCGCTGGGATCTCGCTCATGACGCAGGCACATTCATCGGGATCGAACCTTCCCGCCAACCACTACGCAGCCTCCAGCCTGATCTCGGCCGATCCAGTTCAGCAGCGCCTCATGCTGCTCGACGGCGCCATCGCCGCGGCGATATCCGCGGCCGACGCCATCGAGCGCAACGCGCTCGACGAGGCCCACGACCGCGCGGCCATCTGCCGAGGCCTGCTGCTCGAGCTGACCACCATGCTCCGCACGGAAGCGCCGTCGCCTGTCGCGGGGGCCATGAATGGCTTGACTGTCTACCTGCACGGGCTGATGGTCCGCTGCACCACGCAACGCGAAGCGGCGCACGCTCGCAATGTGGCGCGCCTCCTCGAGAGCGAGCGGAACGCGTGGGCGGATCGACTGCGCATGCTGCCTCGAACGGGGGCTACCCCCGAGCCGGCGCGCGGTGCCGCGAGCCCCACTCGCCGGGCAGACGCCGTCGCGTAGTTCGCCCTGCGAATCTCGCAACATCCAGAGTCCCTTCGGCGGCGAATCCTGCACGGCCCCGGTCGGTATCGTGGGGCTCGAACGCGGCAGCGGTCCTGCCGGGCCGGCATCTTGCACGCCGTCACACTCGCATCCCATCACTGGAGACCAATTCCATGACGAACCAACCCCTTCCCACCTGCATCATCCGCACCGCGACCGCCAAGCTGCGTCGCCATCCTGCGCTCGTCGCCACTGCGCTGCTCGGCACAGCGGCCGTTGCCGTCGCCGGGGCCATGGCGTCGAGCTCCCTCCGTTCAACCACGATCGCTGCGGTCGTTCCGGCTGTCACCGCGGCCCCGGCGCACGCGGCAGCGGTCGAGACCTTCAAAGTTGACACCGGCCACTCGACGGCGCTCTTCCGAGTGCAACACCTCGGTGTGGCGTACTTCTGGGGACGCTTCGATACGGTCACGGGAACGATCAAGTCCGACAGCGCCTCCGCCGACGGTCTCTCCTTCGACATCACCATCGATGTCAACAGCGTCAACACCGCCTCGACGCCGCGGGACAATCACCTTCGTGCGCCCGACTTCTTCAGCGCTCGGGAGTTCCCGACGATGACCTTCAAGAGCACATCGGCGAAGAAGGTTGACGGCAACTTCTACGATGTCACCGGCGACCTCACGATGCGCGGAGTGACCAAGCCCATCACCGCGCGAGTGGAGTGGACCGGCACAGGGGACAAGGGCATGGGACGCAGGATTGGCTTCGAAGCGACCTTCAACATCAAGCGCAGCGAGTTCGGCGTCAGCTACGGCGTCGAGAATGGTGCGCTGGGTGACGATGTCCGCGTGATTGTGGCGCTCGAAGGCATCTTGGAGCAGTAATCGGCTTCCGCTCGATCTTGAGCGACATTGGGTCCGGCACTGATCGCTGCGAATGGGCGACAGTGCCGGATCTCTTGGAATCCGCTCACTTCCTGCGACGGCCCCGCCATGCCTCAGCAGATCGCCATTCATGGAGTGCTCATCCCCGCGGCTGCGGGTGGAGCGCTCTTGCTTCTTCTCCTGCTCATCGATGCAGTGCTGCGCATCCTCGCGGGGCGCCGCGCTGGCGGAGGCGGCGGTGGGGCGGCGCGGAAGTTCCTCTCCTGGCTTGAGGTCCGGGCGTCCGGATGGCTGGCGATAGTTCCAGCGATGGCGCTCGTCTTCATTCTCAGTTTCCATGCTCGGCAGGGACTTCGATGGCCGCCGCCCACGGCATGGGAGTGGTTCGCGCCCGCTGTTGCGGCGATTGCGCTCGTGGCGTGGTTCATGCCGGGCTGGCTTGCCGCGGCCGGCGCGGGCGCCATTACGGGGTGGGCGCTCCTGGTCCCGGGACTCCGCGACACCAACTCGCGGATCGGGATCGGCGTGTGCGTGCTGCTTCTCGCGCTCGTCCTCGTCTTCCTCTGGCGCAAGGGTGGCGCGGAGCGGCACTCGCGAACCTCCCGTGCGCTCGCATGCCTCACGGTCGCTGTTCCCTTCGCCGGTCTTGCAGGCGTCGTGATTGCGAGCGGATTCGAGAAGCTGACCACGAACACGGCTGCCCTCGCGCTCTTCGCGGTCGTCGCCGCACTTCTCTCACTGATCTTCGCGTCGGTGCGCGCGAGTTCCGCGCTGGCACCGCTCGTCGCGGCGCTCCTTGTCGGCATTGCGGTCATCGGCGCCGGGTACGGTCCTGAAGACTTCCCCTTCTGGCACTGGCCCGTCGCCGTCGCGGCGCCACTGGCCGCTCTCGTCGCGGAAGTGCCGCCAGACCTCTGGAAGCGCCGGCCCACTCTTGCCGCCGTCGTCCGACTTGGCGCCGTGTCACTCGTCGCATTCGGAAATGCCGGCGCCGCGCTGGCTCCGTTGATTGCGCGCGGCGACTTCCCTCCGCCCTGATCCGTCGACCGCGCGGCGCTCGCGTAGCCTGCACGCGCCATGGCGTACTTCCCGGAAGTCCCTCGACTCTCGTTCAGCGACCCCGCTTCGAGCGATCCGCTGGCGTTCCGCTGCTACGACCCCGATTCGGCTGAGCTCATCGAGGGTCGCACCATGCGCGAGCATCTTCGCTTTGCCGCATGCTTCTGGCACACGATGCGCAACGGCCTTGCCGACCCCTTCGGCGCTCCGACCGCGATCATGCCGTGGGAGCGAGGAGGCGACACGATCGATGATGCCAAGCGGCGCATCGACGCCTTCTTCGAGTTCCTCGTGAAGTGCCGCATCGACTTCTGGTGCTTCCACGATCGCGACATCGCTCCCGAGGGTCGCACGCTCGCCGAGAGCGAGCGCCACCTTCAGGCCGTCGTCGACCATTGCGTCCAGCACCAGCAGGCGACGGGTGTGCGCCTCCTCTGGGGCACTGCGAACCTCTTCTCCCACCCGCGCTATGTCTCAGGCGCCGCCACCTCTCCGCAGGTTCGCGTCTTCATGCACGCCGCCGCGCAGGTGAAGCATGCCATGGAGGCCACTCAGCGTTTGGACGGCGCCGGTTTCGTCTTCTGGGGCGGGCGCGAGGGCTACACCACGCTGCTCAACACCGATGTCGCGCTCGAGCAGCGACACCGCGCACGCTTTCTGCGGATGGCGGCGGAGCACGCGGATTCCATCGGCTTTCGCGGTCGCCTCTACATCGAACCGAAACCGAAGGAGCCCTCCACGCACCAGTACGACAGCGATGTCGCGGCGACCCTCGAGTTCCTCCGCGCCTTCGATCTCTTTGATCGCTTCTGGCTCAATGTGGAGACGAATCACGCCACGCTCGCCGGGCACACGATGGAGCACGAACTCACCATGGCCGCGGTCGCCGGCCGACTTGGCTCGATCGACGCCAACATGGGCACTCCGAACCTCGGTTGGGACACCGACCAGTTTCCCATCGATGCTTCCCTGGCCACGCGCGTGATGCTGGTGGTGCTCGGGGCGGGCGGCCTCGCTCCCGGCGGTCTCAACTTCGATGCGAAGCGTCGCCGTGAGAGCTTCGAGCCTGTCGACCTCTTCCACGCGCATCGCGCCGGCATGGACGCGTTCGCGCGCGGCCTTCGCATGGCCGCGGCGATCAGGGCGCGAGGTGAACTCGACTCCTTCCTGCGACATCGATATCGAAGCTGGGCCGACGATGAAGGTCGTCGAATCGACGCCGGTACCATGTCACTGGCCGACTGCGACCGGATCATGCGCGAGGCCCCGGAACCCACGCTCGAAAGCGGTCGTCAGGAGTGGCTTGAGTCACTTCTCGAAGAGGCGAGGTGACCACCCGCCCGGTCACGGAGCCCGCGCCGAAGGCGGCGCCACAAATCGATAGGTTCCCTCGTTCTCCCTGGCGATGCGCTCAAGGAGCGGTCCGCCACTCGGGTCATGGAACGCGATGGTGCAGATCGAGATGTTCCTTCGATTCGCGGCCCTGATCTCAGTCGCGGCGGACTCCGCAAAGATGCCGTCGCTCATCAGGAAGATCGTGTCCGGTGCCAGCCCGATCGCATACTTCATCGCCTCGGTCGGGTCGGTCCCTCCGAGCGGCCGCTGCTCGTCGATCCACTTGCTGTAGCGATCGATGGTGGCTGGAGTCGCGCGGACGAGCGCCTGCGCGGGCATCGGATGCGACTCGTGATCGAAGAAGATCACGAAAAACTCGCCATCACGGGGCAGGGCACGAATGGACTGCTTCAGTTCGTATCGAGCATGGGCAAAGCGATTTCCCGTGCTCATGCTGCCGCTACAGTCGATGACATAGACGACGCGCGATCCTCGCCCCGTGACTCCCATGAAGGACGGCGCATCGCCACGGCCGCCGCCACCCGCCGTCGAACCTCCCGACGCCGCGCCTCCGGCTGGTGTCACCGCCACCGGCGTAGGCTCGGCGACCTGCTCCTCCGCGGCGGTGAACCCGATGCGCACCGGCGCTCTCGATGCAGCCGCGGCAGGCGACGCCGGCGCACTCGCCGCCGGCTCGGCGCTCTCCGAGTTCGTCTCTGCGCTCGCGGCGAGATCACCTGTCGAAGCGCCCCCACCTGTCCCACCGCTCGCCAAGAAGCCAGCGCCACTTCCTGGTCCCGCACCGATGCCAACACCAGTTCCGGTGCCACCGCCCTCGCCTCCGCCACTCCCACCGCCGGCCGTTTCGCTGGGCGATAGAAGCAAGAGCGCCAGCAAGACAAAGAGCGCAATCGCCATCACTCCCAGGCGCCGCGCACCTTGTCCATAGGCGCGCAGGATGACCCAGGGGGGAGGTCGAGGTGGAAGCTCGGCAACGCGGCTCATGCGGGCTGTCTCGAAGCATCCCATCAGACCGACACGCCGGATAGACGGCTCGGTCCTCGTCGATTTCGCGGCGCGTGTTTCCCTCCGCAAGCAAGGTGAAACGCCGCCCGCTCGCTACCTTATACGCACGGTGGCACGCAAGCTTCTGGCGCAGCTCACCTGTCCTCATTGCTGGCACCGATTCCGGGCCGATGAGATGCCATGGGTCGCCACGCACCCCGATCTGAGGGGCGACTCCAAGCTGACCGCCGATGATGGAGTGCGGTTCCTGCCCTCGCGCTTCACGGCTGCGGGCGATGCCATCGATCCCCTCGGAAGCATCTGTTCGGAGATCGCATGCCCACGCTGCCATCTCACCATTCCTCAGGTGGCCCTGGAGCGGCCGCTTGTCATTTACTCAATTGCCGGGCCGCCGGCGGCTGGGAAGAGCTGCTTCCTCGCGGCGGCGGCCACGGAGTGGCGTCGTCGCTGCGCCACGCACTTCGCCTTGGCGATGGTCGATGCCGACCCGATCGCCTCGGCACCGCTCGCTCGAAACGAGGCGATGCTCTTCATGCCGAGCCGCACGGACGAGCCGGTGTCAATCGCCAAGACTGAACTCGCCGAGGGGCCGTATCGCTCGGTGCAGCGCGAAGTGGGCGTCAGCATGCTCTTGCCTCGGCCGTTCATCTTCATCATCAGGCCGCAGGGGCGCCATCCGAACGCCGCCGCCGCGGATCAATGCGCTCACCTGATGTGCCTCTACGACAACGCAGGCGAGCACTTCCGTCCCGGCAGCGACTCCGTCCTTCAGCCCGGCACGCAGCACCTCGCGCACGCAAGCGTGCTGATGTTCCTCTTCGATCCGACACAGGATCTTCGCTTCCGCGAGATCCTCGGTGCCGTGAGTCGCGATCCACAGATCACCAACGGGCAAACCTCCGACCTCCAGGAGCGCCTGCTCATGGAGATGGCGCAGCGGATCCGTCATCACTCGGGCCTGCCAGCCACTGAGCGCCTGCGAAAGGTGCTCATGGTGCTGGTGGGCAAGAGCGACACCTGGTCGAAGCTCATTCCCGAGGACATCGAGAGCGATCCCTACTGGGTCAAGCGGCGTGGCGATCGCGAGCTTGGCTTCGTCGATGTGAAGCGCGTCGATCGAGTCTCGGCCGCGGTGCGCGAGATGCTCGTTCGCTTCGCACCGGAGTTCGTCGCCACCGCGGAAGATGCGTGCGAGCGCGTCATCTACATTCCCGTGAGCGCGTTCGGGACCAGCCCGCAGCGCGACCCAACCACGGGTCTCCTGACCATCCGGCCGCGAGACATCCAGCCGCGCTGGGTCACGGTCCCCTTCGCGTATGCGATCGCTCGCTGGGGCACCACGCTCATCGGCAGCAACAAGAGCGCAGGCTCGCCGGATGCCCTCGACTCGATCCAGTCCATTGTCGAGGCGGCACGGAACGCATGACATGGCGTTCGAACTGATCCATACCTCGGCCTCTCGCGGCCTCCGCCAGGAGTCGGGGGGGTTCTGCACCGTGGCCATGACCACGGGCATGCCGACGATCCTTGAGGAGCGCCTCGAAACGCTGGGCGGCTATCGACCGCACGGCGATTCCCTTCATGCCGAACCATCGTTCTCTCACCTCAGACTGGAGATCGGCGGTCACTCCCAGCATGTGCTGATGTCCGTGCGCCCGGCGCTCCCCGATGCGAGCGGGCGAGCGAACAAGCTGGCGCACTTTCTGGTGCTGTCAAGCGCCGAACTCACGCACGCGGGCCCCGCGTGGATCCTTCGTCAGCCCGGCGTGGTGGTCGATCGCTTCGAGGGTCCGCCTCGCTGGATTCCCGAGCCGCGCACGCTTCCGAAGAGTCCATCGGTGTCGCCGCGCCGCTCTGAGGCATGGGAGCGGGCCTGCGGTGATGCGGGCTGGGCGGGTGAGTTGGTGAATCGCTTCCTGCTCGATGCCTCGCGCCTGTCGGCGGTGATCTACGGTCCCGAGTGCGATCCACTCGAACTCATCGACGAAGCGCTCGCACTCATGCCGCCAGAGGATCGCTGGCGCGTCACCTTCTCGACGCACTTCCAGAGCGCCATCGCCGGAGTGCACTGCGCGTGGCGCTTCTGCCTTGAGGGAACGCCAGCCGCGCTCGAGGCGTCGCGCCGCGCCAACGGTCTCTTCCTTGATCTTCGCGAAACTCGAGTGAAGGGCCTGCGTGCAGGCCATGGGCGCTACGCGGAGCTCGCGCGCGAGGGTCACGCCGCGTGGTGGAGTGATCTGGTTGAAGAAACGAAGGCGCAGCGCGTGGCCGAGCGGGCGCAGCGCGCGCGGTCATCAGAGTCGCCGGGGCAGGGGATGGTGCAAGACTCCGCGCCGAACCTTGCCGTGGCGGCGCCCGGAGCGCGCGTCAACGAGCCGAGGCCTGCGATCGCGGCCGTCTCACCCCGAAGGTCTTCGGCGCGAGTCGCGCAGACCATCGCGTTGGTGGCGGTCGTTGCGCTCCTCACCGCCGCAGCCGCCCTCGCGATCGATCGCTCATGGAAGCCCTTCGGCTCCGAACCCCTCGCCGCCGAGTTGAACAGCGCTCGCCTCGACCTTCAGGCCGCTCGTCGGGAGATCGAAGCATTGACGCAGGCCCTCCGCGATGGAGAGCGCGCCCTTCACTCCGAAGAGGCGCGGGCCAGGATGCTCGAGGTCGATCTTGCCAAGGCTCGTGACGACTCCACGCAGGCGACGAAGACGATCGAGCGGCTCACACAGGAGATGTTGGCCAAGGCCCGGCCACCAGAGAGTGCCGCCGACAACCAGGCGCGCGCGGTTTCACGCGAAGGTGATGGTCGCACCGACGCGCCGGCTTCGACCACGGCACCACCATCACCGAATGGTCCAGCAGCGCCCTCGGGTGAACTCGCGGGGCAGTCCGGCCCCCCTGAGTCGACACCGCCGCCGTCCGCGCGACCACCAGCCGTTCCACCGGCGACCACTCCCGTGACCGGTGCCGAGGTGGTGATTCCCTTCGAGCGCTTCCAGCGTCGAGTCTCGCCAATCCTCGGATCGATCGAGGCCGATCGCCAACTCCTCGTGACGCTCCGTGCGCCCATCCAGTCGATGGCCATCGAGTTGCCGCGCGAACTCTCCGCCGTCTCGACACAGCGGGGGACAGAACCTCACTCGATCATCCTGATCGCCGCGGGGCCACCGGATCAGCCGCGCGCGATGGCCACCATCGTGCCAGTGGATGCCCAACTCTTCATCCAATGGGATGGCACCAACGCGCCACGCACGCACGAGCGATGGCTGAGTCAGGCTGACACCGCAATCTCGGTCATGACCATCGTGGTCACCCTCTCCGACGGTTCGATCCAACGGCTCTCCGCCAGCCCGCGCACGCTCTCTCTCGAACTTCACCGCGGGACCGAGGCCACCGTGCTGCTGGACCCGCCATCGCCCGAACTGACGCTGCGTCTTGAGCCCGCGCCGGGATGGACCACCTCTCCGACCTCAACCGACCCCACGCAAGCGACCGCGTCCCACGCTGGCGGACAGCTCAGCGCGAGTCTCGACAGGACACGCGGAGTCGTGGTGGTTCTCTTCATCTCGCCCCTTCGCGCCCAGGTGGAGGCGACTGAGCGTGAGCTCGCGCGGCTGCGTCGCGACCGAGATGCCTTGACCCTCGCTGAGGAGCATGAGTTCCATGATGCGAAGATCCGTGAGAAGGAGAGCGAGTTGGAAGGTCTCCGACGACGCATGACGAACGAGATCGCGCAGCGACCGTCCATCATGCCCGTGATCGTCGTGGAGAACTCCCTCCTTCAGCGCCCGGTGCTTCTCATCAAGCCCTCGCTGAAGGTTGATCGGGGGGGGCGCTCTCGATGAACATCGCCGACTTCACCGCACGGCTGAGAACCTACGCCCAGGGACGCACGGCGAGCGGTGCTGAACTTCAGGCCTTGGCGCAGCGCTGGTGCGAAGTGGTGGAAGATTGCATTCGTCGCATCGAGCGCGCAGGGGAGTGGGCGAGGCGCGGTCTCCGCACTGAGGCCATGGCGCTCGCCGAGGCGTCGCCTTCGGTCTTCGAGGTTGCCGAATCAGCGCGCGATCCGGCGATGTCGATCTGGAGGAACTTCTGTAAGCGGGAGGGCCTCCCTCAGCCGCCGGAATTGCCGGTGCAGTCGCTTGATCGACTGCGCGAGTGCTTCGTGCAACTCGAGCCCTTGCGAGACTTGCTCGCGCGCTGGCGCAAGCTCAATCTTGGTCGTGCGCCGGCGACCGAGCGCCTCGATCAGCTTCGGCGATTGCGTGCCGTCGATCCAATCAATCCAACCTGGCTTGAACTGGCGCCGGCACTTGAGCAGGCTGCACTTCGCGAGGCCAACGAGGCGTGCGAACGGGCGCTCGCCCTGTGGGAACTCGATCGCGTCGAGAGCGTCGTGGCGTGGATCGAGGCCGGCGAGTGGCTTCAGGCGCCAGCCCATGAGACCGCGGTCATCTTGCGTCGCCGCATCCGAGAGCTTTCGGGGCGTTCCGCCCTTGAACGAGCCCGCATCGTTGTCGATCGTCTGCATCAGGAGTACATGGCGGAGTCGATCGATGCCGCGCAGGGTCACCTGCGCGAGTGGGAAGCGCTTCGAGCCTTCCTCGCTGACAGTGGCGTGGAGTTGCCTCAGGATCTCACACAGAGCCTTCAACCCGTGCTTGAGTGGATCCACGAGCGCCAGGAAACGGCGCAGCGCCTCGTTGAGCACCGGAACCGCCTCGCCGAGCTTGCGGCCGCAGTCGAGTCTCCCACCATCACGCTCGATGAACTGTCCTCGCTCTACGCACGAGTGTCGGCCGGTCCCGAACCGCCATCCACCGCGCTCGGAACCGCAGCGAGGCGGCGAATCGGCGCGTTGCGACGCGCGCGGGCGCGACGGCGCACGCTGCTCATCGCCGCCGGACTCTTCCTCGCCGCCTTCCTCGGCCTCGCCGCCAAGACGATGCTTGATCGACACGCGCGCAACATTGCGGGAGAGAAGCTGCTGCTGACCGTGGGCGAGCGGCTCTCCCAGGATGACCTCGATGGAGCCCGGCGCGTGCTTGCGGAGAAGCGGGAGAGTGAGCCGACGCTCGCCGATCATCCTTCGCTCCAGGTCGCGTCGGCCCGCATTGCCGCCGCCGCCGCCGCCATCGTGCGGCGCGACGAAGCCTTTGCTCAGCAGTTGGAAGCCCTTGGTGATCCCGCCTCACCTGATGCCGATCTGCGACGAGTCGAGACACTGGAGCAACTGTCGCGCACGCCGGAGCATCGGGCCGCACTCGAGCAGTGGCAGTTGATGCGGGCAAGGGCCATGGTCGAGCGCCGCCGTCAGGCTGACGCTGCGTTTGCGGAGTCGCTCACGCAGCTCGAGCGCGAAGTCGATCTTCTCGCCAGTTCGGCGCCGCAGTCGCCCGAGACAGTTGCCACTCGGGTCGCGCAACTCCTCGCGAGGGTCGAGGCCATCGAGTCGTTGCCAGAACTCTCCATGGCAGCGCGGGCGCGAACGGGGCCTGTTCGTCTGCGCCTCGACACCATCGAACGAGTGGCGAAGGAGCAGGTCGCTCTCGCGAGGCGCCTTGCCGAGGAGTCACAGGCACTCGAACAGCTTCGCCCGCTGGTTGATCGACCCTCCGAACTGGCCATGGCGATGGACCGGTTCAGCGAGCGCTTCCCCGATTCGGTTCACGCCGATGGATTCCGAGTGGCGTCGATGGACCGTCGCATGTGGGAGGCGGCGATGGCGTGGCCTGCCGCCGCCGCCTCGGCACGAGGTCTCCTGCGGACCGGTGGCGAAGATGAACGCGCCGAAGCGCGACGCCGCTTGCGCGCCTACATCGACGCCCATCCCCAGTCCGCCCATGCGTCCGCTGCGGAGGGCGCCCTGCAATGGCTCAATCCGCAGGGGGACTGGAGACGATGGTTCTCCGGCGTGCTCGATGGAAGTCCACTCTTCGCATTGCGCATGGTCGAGCTTCGCAACGGCGAGCGCTACTACTACGAGGAGCAGAGTCCGCCGACGCCGGCCACCGAAGATCATCGCGTCTACCGAGTCGTTCGCGGTCTTCGAGATCCGGCGCGCGGTCTCTTTGAGACCGAGTTCCTTCGAATCAATCCGCGCGACATCGTCTTCGATGGTGACAGCCCGCAGCGGCGCTTCGCGACGCAGTATCGAGCCGATCTTCGGGCCGGCGCGTTCGGGGGTTTTGATGGCGCCTTCACGGTCATGGGGCGCGTTCGTGACAGCACGGACATCGACGCCCTGGTCCGAACCGAGTTACTGGTGGGACTGCTGCGACAAGTCTCCCGTGCGCTCCCGGGTCTCGCGGGAAGCATCGACGAGGCGGAGCGTCGATTGGTGACCTTCCAGCCCGCCAACGCATCGTGGCTTGATCCGCGCATCTCCGACGCGCGCGATCGTTCGCGGGAGGCAGCCGCGGCGCTGCCGCGGATCATCGAGTCGGATCGGTGGCGCGAACGCTGGCACCAGGAGACTCGGCAGGCTGAACAGAACCTCCTTGAGGCCTTCGAACCAGTGGGCATCCTTCTCCGCACTGCGGAGTCAGCAACGCTTCAGCCCGGTGAGCGTCTCGCACCGGGCCCGCTCTTCGCGGTGGTGAGCCGCAGCGGCGCGATGGCGATTACCGAAGTCGGCTCCGTCAATGCGGCCCTGCTTCCGGAGCTCTCGCTCAAGTCGCTTGGCGATCTCCCCTCGGGCACGCTGCTCTTCCAGCGATCTCTCTCGCAGATGCCCTCCGCCTCGGCGAACCCCGCGCCTTCAGCGCCCTCCGACCAGGGACCACCGCGTTGAATGCGTCGGTTCCCATGGGGCGCGGCACGACCGACCCTCCGCGTGCGGTGCCGTCGTCCTCAGCTCGCGGGCCTACAAACCTTGACCGCACCCACTCCCTGCTGGTGATTGCTGGCGTCGCGTGCATCGCCGCGCTCATTCTGCCCGAAGGGCGTCGCGCAGGCTCGCTCATCTGGTGGTGGAGTGGCGACGCGGCATCAATCCTTGGCGGCGCCGTGGCCATCATCGCGGTGCCGCTGCTCGTTCGAGCGTCGTTCGATCGAACCGGGCGAAGGATGGCCGTTTCCGGAGCCGCGCTGACCATGCTCGCCGCCGCGATCTGGGCGCTGTCCGCCCCGCGCGGAGCTGTGATGCTGGTCGTCATGGCCATGATGCTGATCGGGCCTGCCGCCGAGCTGGCCGGTCCCGGTGCATGGCGACGGGCACCATGGATGCCGTGGTGGACGCTCGGCATGGCTGCGGCGGCGCTGTCGATAGGGGCGATGACCCTGCTGCTCACCTCGTTCTCCGGGGGCACCGTCCTCACGAGTCTCGGTCTCATCTGCGCCGCCCTCGCGCCGCTCGCCATCGTCGTCATCGCGCTGCACGCTGACACGGGCGACCGCCGCGCTCTACAGCGCCGGCGAACACTTGGTGCAACCGCGGTCATCCTCGCCACCCTGACCGGGCTCGTGCACTGTCTTGCGCTGCTCGGGGGAGCAACTCGAAGCGACGCGATGCTCTCGGCACGAGTCGTCATGCTTCTGATCACTTCAACTGCGGCACTCGCCGCGCTCTTGGCGGCCGTGCCAGCCCCGCGAACGGCCATGCCTCGATCGACCGGAGACACCTGATGACCGATCGCGATGACCCCTTCGACATGCCGCCCACGGAACCTCGCACGCCACGCCGCGGCGAGGTCTCGCCGCCGTCCGGCACGAGCTCGATCACCTCGGAGAATCTCACGGATCGGCTCGACGGGGAGTGGAGCGACCACGATGACGGCCGACGACTTGACGCTTCAAGCGGTGACATCGAGTCGTGGATTGGCTTCTCCACTGGTCGATACACGCGGCCGAGCGGAGCGCTCTGGTTCACGGTGTCGGCCCTCCTGACCTCGCTCGGCCTCTGGGGGCTGAGCATGGTTCCCGAATGGCCTCTCACGCGCGTCATGTTTCAGAGCTGGACCAACGGCGTCGTGATGTTCCTTGGCCTCTGGTGCGTCCTGATGCTCGCCAACAAGCTCAACAAGACGCGCATTCAGGAGCGAGCGCTGAAGCTTGAAGATCTCTTCCCCAACCGCGCCGACTTCGTTCTGAGTCCGGCGACGGCCCAGGAAGTACTCCAGTCGATTCGAGCTCGATGCGACCGCCCGCGTGAGTTCCTGCTCTTCAATCGGCTGAACATGGCGCTCTCCAATCTCGGCAACATCGGTGAGGTGCGCGATGTCGGCGCCGTGCTGGAGAGTCAGGCCGACGCGGATGCCAGCGCCGTGCAGTCGAGCTACACCTCCATCCGCGCGCTCATCTGGGTGATTCCCGTGCTCGGCTTCATCGGCACGGTCATCGGACTCTCCGAGGCGATCGGTAGCTTCCAAGGGGTCCTTGAGAGGCCGGAGGGGGCCGATGCCGCATCGCTTCGCGATCGCCTGACACCCGTCGTCCTCGGCCTGCGCACCGCCTTCGAGACGACTCTCGTCGCGCTGCTCGTCGCGGTTGCCATTCAGCTCATCACCACCTTCGTCTATCGTCGCGAAGAGGATCTCCTCGACGGCTGCACACAGTATTGCAATGACCATGTCATCAGCCGGCTGAAGCTCACCGACCTGTGATTGCCCATGTCGCGCCGCGCCGCCGCGAATCAATCGCCGCCCATCTCGCTCTTCTCATTTCAGGACATCATGGCCGCCGTCACCGGAGTCATGATCCTGATCACGCTGTTGCTCGCGCTCGAACCTCTCGCCGACGAGATCCTCCGCGAGCAGCCCGCGCCGCAGGCGCCTGAGGTCCCGCCGGCTCCCAAGCTCGACGATGAAGTGGACGCGCCAACCATGGCGCGCGAGATTGCACAGCAGGCCGTCGCGGAACTTGAGGCGCAGATCGCGACGCGGCGAGCGACTCCTGTGGTCGAGCGCTCGACGATCGAGGCCCTCGAGGCGCAGCTTGCCGCACTCTCCCAGGTGGAAAACGAGGCGCGCGCCCGCCTGGTCCGTGTCGAGGAGGCGCGCGAGCGAGCGAACCAGGAGCTCGATGCGGCCCACCGCGCCGAGACCGTGGCCGCCGCGTCGCTCGAAGTTGCGCTCGAGCGCCTCGATCGCGAATCGCGCCGAACTCGCGTGCGCTTCCTTCCCGGTGAGCGCTACGAGAAGACGCCTCTCCTTGTTGAGGCACGACCCGATGGTCTTGCACTCGGAGGCTTCGATGAGCACGGCACCATGACGCTCATCTCCGAGGAGCGAGGCCGGGCGCCATCGATCGAGTCGCTCTTGCGTCTGCTCGGGACTCGCTCCCCGCAGACCCACCAGTTGATCGTGGTCATTCGACAGGACGCCCTCGAAGAGGGGCTCTCGCTTCGCGACAACGCCTTCACGCTCGGCTGGGAGGTCGGCTGGCAACTCTGGGATGCCGCCGAGGGTGGCTTCTTCGATCCGCCGAAGCTGGAGCCGCTGCCATGACGCGACGACGACGACGCGCCGCAGGGCGCCGCTGGGACATGGTCGAGGATGCCTTCGACCTCTTCCTCGACGCGATGGCGAACACGCTTGGCGTCATCATGTTCATCGCGCTCATGGTGGTGCTCTTCGCTGCGCCGCCCAAGCCACCGGCGCCGGCCACGCCGCGTGTGCCAAGCTCGGAGGCGGCTCAGGTGGCCGAGTTGCTCGAGCGTCTCGCCGCGCTTGAGTCGGAGCTGGAACAGTTGCCGCCGCAGGGTGACCCCGAGCTCGTCGCGCGCATGGTCGCCCTTGAAGCGGAGCTCCAGGAGGTGCGTGACGCGTTGGCTCGAACACTTCAGGCGACCGCGGAAGCGGCTGACGCGCTGCGAGACACACGACGGTTGACGCGCGAGACCGACGCGAGAACCCGCGGTCTCGAAGCGCGGCGCCAGGAGGTCGAGCGCCGCACCGCCGCGCTCGGGCAATCGTCATCATTCGTGCGACTGAGCCGCTTCAGGCAGGATGAACGGCGCCCCGTGCTGCTCCTCGTCTCCGCGCAGGGGGTCGAGCGAGCCGAGCCGGTACCCGGCGAGACGACCATTCGCCCTGGCGGCCGCCACATCTTCGCCATCGAGACCAACGAGCAGGCGCTCATGGCGCTTCCTGAGCTTCTTCGCGGAACGGCGCCGTCGACGCACCGGCTCGAGGTCGGCGTCTGGGACGATGCCTTCGCGGCCTACAAACGGCTCGAACGGACCTTGGTCGAAGCGGGCTATGACCTCAATCCACTCCCCGTGCCCACGGGCAAGGCGCTTGAAGCCGGGGCGTCGGGCATCCAGTGAACTTCACCCGGCGAAGGTGATACAACCTTCCGATGGATCGTGCCGTTCCTGCGACTTGCATGCGCAAGCTCCGACTGCCAGGTTGGGGTTGGGACTCCGCTCGCCTCATTCGCGTCGCCGCGGTGATCGGAGTGCTTCTCGCCACAGTCGCAGCATCAGGGTGCGCAAAGCCCATTCCCTTCCAGGTGGCTGACACCGATTCACAACTCCCGCTCGAGGGAGTGCGCATCTATCGCCACAGCGTCTCAATCTTCTCTCCGCTGCCTTCGCGACGACCGCCTCACGAGAGTGACTTCACCGGCACAGCCACGGTGCCGATTCCACCGAACCCGACCAACCTGACCTTCCTCAGACAGGGGTATGAGCCGACCGCCGTCGGTGTCTTTCGTCGAATGCCGACGGCCATGGCCCTCCGCGCGGACGCCTCGAGCGAACCCGATCCCGATGCGCCGTGGCAGCGCATCCTGCTCTGGGATGACCTGATGCCGAAGATCGAGGTGCCCGTGGTCATGCGCCCGCTTCGGCGCGGCATGGTTGAAGTCTTCGTCGTCGATCACTCGGGGAGACCGGTGGCGGGGTGCGAGGTGCTGGGGTCGACCTTCCTTTACCTGCCCCTTCCCGGCGATGAGCCAGAGTGGGGGTTTCCTCCATTGCAGCGCGTCTTCACCGACGCCACCGGCCGCGCCGTCCTCGACTCCTGGTCGGGCTTTCGCAACCGGTACACGGCTCGCCTGGCGAATCATGACGATGTCTTCGTGGACCTCAATGGTGCCCAGACCTCGTCGGTGGAGTTGCGGATCCAGCCGCTTGAATGGAAGGCGCAGCGCATGCGCGTTCTCGACCAGAAGCGGCGCCCGATCTCTGGCGCCACCGTCACCTTCGGTCGCCTGAGGAATGGACTCCCCGAGAGTCCCCATGCCTTTGAGGTCACCACCGACGCCGACGGGTTCACCCCCGAGCTTCGCCTGCCCAGTTCAGAGACGCTCCTGCTTCAGGTGAAGGCCCGCGGCTACAAGGATCGGCTCGCGGCTCCGCTCTGGCGAGCCATCGATGATGGCGGAACCTGGCGCGTCATCATGGACCGGAAGTAGTTCGCCGCACGGGACTTCCCTTGAGCAGGTCGCGGTAGCATTCGAGCAATGGACGCGTCCGTCCCCGATCCAATCCGGATTGCCGAGGATCCGCCGATCATCACGCCGGCGCTTCCCGGTGGCGTCTTCGCCGCCAACACACCGGAGCGCCTGCATGAACGCCTCGCGGGCGACTTGATCGCGCACGCCCTCAACTGTGTGCGCCAGCTCGGTGACTTCCACCTGGCGCTCTCCGGCGGTGGAACGCCGTTGCCGTTCTACGAGCGGCTGATGACCGACCCGAACTACCGCTCCATGCCGTGGCGTCGCACGCACCTCTGGATCGTCGACGAGCGGCGCGTTCCATTCGAAGATGAGAAGAGCAACTATCGTCACATTCACGAGATCATCGTGGAACACTCGGACATTCCCGCGGACCAGGTCCATCCAATGCTGGCCATGGAAGAGGACGCCGCCGCGCGCTACGAGCGCTCCCTTCGCGAGGCGCTGGGATGGCGCGAGCGAGGGCAGGATCGACTCGACTTCGTGCTGCTCGGCATGGGTGACAACGGGCACACGGCGAGTCTCTTTCCGGAGACCGAAGTATTGAATGAACGCGAACGGTGGGTCGGCATCTGCGATGGTCCTACGGTCACGCCACCGCCCCGCGTCACCATGACATATCCGCTGCTGAACGCGGCTCGCTTCATCGCCGTGCTGGTGGTCGGCGCGAACAAGGCATCAATGATCTCGCGCGTCGCCACGGGCAGCGATGACTACCACGCGCTGCCCATCAAGGGCATTCATCCCGTTGCGGGCGAGATGCGCTGGTACCTCGACCGTGCGGCCTGCGGCGATCAGACTCCGATCGACCCCGGCGCCCACCCCGGCGGACCCCGAACGAAGGCACCTCCGTCCCGGTGAGCGCGGAGTGCGCCGTCGCCCTCGGGAAACGGTGATCCGCTGCCAATCATGCGCTACCTGGCCCTCGACATCGGAGCGAAGCGCACTGGCGTGGCGGCCGGTGACGATGTCGTGCGGCTGGTCCAACCGCTGACCGTGCTCCAAGCGCCGATCGGGCCGCCGCTCCTTCATGCGCTCGCCACACTCCTGTGCGAACACGCCCCCGACGCACTGGTGGTCGGACTCCCGCTCAATATGGATGGAAGCGAGGGACCTGCGGCGAAGTCGATTCAGGAACTCGCGCGGGACCTCGCCGCGAAGTTCTCTCTCCCGGTTCACCTTCAGGATGAGCGCCTCACCAGCAGCGAAGCCGACGCGCGCATGGCCCGAAGCGGGCGCACGCACGGCCAGAAGAAGGCGCTTCGAGACGCCCTCGCCGCCGCCGCCATTCTCGAGGACTTTCTGCGACGCGAGCCCGGGCCCTGAACACATGGTGCGGACTCCGCCCGAGGGGCGCTGCCACGACCGTTCATGCGCTCACTGCACTTCGCGCGGGACGAGACTTGCGATCTCCTTCACCTTCTCGGCCTGGTCTGCTCGACAGATGAGTGTCGCATCCTTTGTCCGGACCACGATCAGGTCATCACACCCAACGGTGGCGATGATGTGGTTGGGATCGTCACTCACGGCCAGCACGCGATGGGAGCCGAGGTGGACCACGCGCGCGTTCGAAGCGCGGTGCCCCTGCTCATCCGCTGCCAGCGTCTCCGCGAAACTCGGCCAACTCCCGACATCCATCCACCGGACATTCATGGGCACCACCACGATCGAGATGCGCGGGTCCTTTGACGCCGGCTCCATGACTCCATAGTCGATGCTGATGCGCGGCAGGCGAGGGTAGACCGACGCCACTGTCGCTTCCTGTGCCGAACTTCCCCATGCGCCCGCGATCTCGTGCAGTCCGCGGGCCGACTCCGGCGCAAACCACTCGATGGCCTTGAGCACGCTCCGAGCGTGGAAGATGAACATGCCGCTGTTCCAGAAGAAGTCGCCGCTCGCGAGGTACTCCTCCGCCCGCGCGCGATCGGGCTTCTCGACGAAGCGCTTCGCGCGGAACGCACCTGCCGCGGCTCGGCTTCCGCTGGTGGCGTCGGCCACGACTGGAGCTCCGTTGTCGCTGGCCGCGTCCGATCCCGGGATCGGCGCGCCGCGCTCCACATAGCCATAGCCCGTGGCCGGGAAGGTCGGTGTGATGCCGAAGGTGACGAAGCGGCTCGACTCCTCTTCGACCAGCCGGAAGCCGAGGTCAAGCCGTCGCGCGAACTCATCCTGCGGCTCGATGACATGATCCGCCGTCAGCACCGCGAAGATCGCCTCAGGGTCCTCCTTCGCCAGCACCGCCGCCGCGAAACCCACCGCGTTGAGCGTGTCGCGCCCCTCGGGCTCGCCGAGGTAGCGCGAGGGCGAGAGCCACGCGAGATCAGCAAGGATGCGCGCGCGATAGGCGTCCGCCGCGCAGACCAAGCGCCGCTCCTGCGGAACCACCGAGTGCAGACGCTCGCCCGCGATCTCGAGGAGCGACTTTCCACCAACAAACCGCAGCAACTGTTTGGGCTCCGAGCGGCGCGAACGGGGCCAGAGGCGCGTTCCCGAGCCGCCGGCCATGATCATGGCGTAGCGCATGCTTCGGATCGTAGCGAGCCGATCGCCGCGACTCACCGCCCACGGAGTGCGGCGGCCACGATCGCGTCGGCGCTCACGAGTTCAGGCTCGCGATCAAGCGCCCGCTCGACAAGTTGGCGCGCCGATGGCTTCGACTCCCCCAGTTGCACCAGAATCTCAATCGCATCGGTGAAGGCGCTCCCCGCGGAGCGCACCGCCCCCTGTGGAGCCGCCCGCTTCGCGCCACCTGCGGACCTCGATGTCGCGGCCGCACCTGGCGCGGTGTTCAACTTCGGATTCTGCACCTGACTCTGCACCTGACCCGGCGCCGGACCATCGACACCGAGCGACGCGAAACGCTCCGCCTTGCCCTTCAGTTCAACGACGATCGCCTCCGCGGTCCGGCGACCGATCTCGGGCAGCGTCGTCAACATCGAGACATCGCGACGCACAATCAGCTCGGCCACCATGCCGAACGGCATCTGGAGCGCTCGAAGCGCCTTGCGATTGCCAATTCCCTTCACCGTCGTAAAGAGCTCGAAGAACTCACGATCGAGCGAGGTCCGGAAGCCGATCAGCTTCGGCCAGTAACTCGACCCCTG
The DNA here is from genome assembly GCA_019636735.1 of Phycisphaeraceae bacterium. NCBI lineage: Bacteria > Pseudomonadati > Planctomycetota > Phycisphaerae > Phycisphaerales > Phycisphaeraceae > Phycisphaeraceae bacterium. The sequence continues at coordinate 37,319 of JAHBWY010000010.1, read as the reverse complement.
GCCCTGACCTTCAAGGTAGTGCAGCGTGTGAAACTCGATCGTCTCGCCCACCTGGCCGCGAAGCCGCTCTTCATCGGCCGAAGGGATCATCACCTCGTAGACGATGTCCCCCGCGCGAATCTCCGCGACGCCATCGTCCACACGCACCACTTCGCCTCGAAGTCGCGAGATCACGGGACCGGATCGTAGACGGAAGAAGACTCCCCGCGGACGCCCGCTACCCTGTCCAAGCGCGCCATCCGTCGCCGCCACGGTCGATGCGGCGCGCCACCGCATGCTGCTCACCGCCACCGATCTCTCGCGATCGCTCGCCGCCCGAACGCTCTTTCGAGGGCTCGGGTTCTTCGTCGCCCAGGGCGAGCGCGTGGCCCTCATCGGCCCGAACGGTGGAGGAAAGAGCACGCTCCTGCGGATGCTGGCGGGCATCGAGACACCGGACACGGGGCAGGTCATCGTGCCGCGCGGTCTGCGTCGAGTGCATGTCGAGCAGGTCGATCTCTTTCCGGTCGAGTCGACACCGCTCTCGGCGGCGGCGCTCGCCGCGCGAGAGAGCGCCTCAGTCCACGGCGATCTCCACGAAGCGGAAGTACTCGGGCGCATGATCCTCGCGCAGGTCGGATTCCCCGAGTCGATGATGGAGACACCCGTCGATCTTCTCTCCGGTGGCTGGCGCAAGCGCCTCTCGATCGCCTGCGGGCTCGCCCGCGCCGACGGGGCGCCCGATCTTCTTCTGCTCGATGAGCCGACGAACCACCTCGATGTCGCGGGCATGGAGTGGCTCGAGTCGCTGCTCGTGCACGGGTGTGGCGATCTTCGTGCGAATGCGTGCGTCTTCATCTCGCACGACCGCGCTTTCATTGACGGAGTCGCCACCCGCGTGATCGAAGTGAGTCCCGCGTTCGCCGGGGGCATGCTCTCCGTGAGTGGTGACTATCGCGAGTTCCTGCGCCGTCGGCGGGAAACGCTCGATGCGCAGCAGCGCACCCACGCGGCGCTCGCCAACGAGGTCCGGCGCGACGATCTCTGGCTCAATCGCAATGTCGAGGCGCAGCGCACGAAGAACCGCTCGCGCATCGATGAGAGCGCTGAACGCCGCGATGACCTCGCCGACCTCGCGGCACGCAACGCCGCAGCCCGCGCCTCGGGACCATCAATCGACTTCTCTTCGAGCGGCCGCCGGACCCGCCGACTGGTGCAGGCGGTGCAGATCAGCAAGGGCTTCAGCGAGGCCACGCTCCTGCGCGACCTCGATCTGGAACTGGGTCCCGGAGATCGAGTTGGCCTGCTCGCCCCGAACGGTGCGGGCAAGACCACCCTCATCCGTGTGCTGACGGGTCTGCTCGCCCCTGACTCCGGATCGATTCGCTTCGCCGATCCACCGCCGCGCGTGGCCACGCTTGAACAGCATCGACAGGTGCTGCCGCCGGACATGCTCCTGCGCGATGCGCTCGCTCCCGGCGGAGAGGTGATCTACTTCCGCGACCGCGCGATGCATGTCAAGGCGTGGGCCCGCCACTTCCTCTTCCGCGATGAGCAACTGCTCCAGCCGCTGCGATCACTTTCAGGCGGTGAGCTCGCGCGCGTCTCACTCGCGCGCATGATGCTCGTCCCGGCGGACTTGATCGTGCTCGACGAGCCGACCAACGATCTCGACATTCCCACACTCGAGGTGCTCGAGGAGACGATCGCCTCCTTTCCGGGTGCGGTGCTCCTCGTCACCCATGACCGGGCCCTGCTCGAACGACTGGCGCAGAAGATCGTCGTCCTCGGCGGTCCCGGTGGCGAAGTCGCCGTGGTCACCGATCTCGTCCAGGCGCTCGCGGCGCTCCATCGCTTTGAACGGCGCGCCGAGGCGAGCCGCGCGTCGGCGCTTCAACCGGTGTCACCTCCCAGCGTGCCATCCTCCGCGGTCGAATCGCCGACTGACGGTGCGTCTGAGTCATCCACTGTTTCGGCGCCCCGTCGCAGCGGTCGCAAGCTGAGCTACAACGAGCAGCGCGAGCTTGACGGCATGGAAGCCGCCATCATCGCGGCGCAGGAGGCCGTCACTCGAGCGGAGCAGCGCCTCGGCAATCCCGCCGTCACCGCCGATCACGCGAAGCTCGCCGAGGCCTGCGCAGAACTCGATCGCGCGCAGGCGCACGAGCGAGCGCTCTTTGATCGCTGGCAGGACCTCGAGTCGCGCCGCAACGGGTGACCGCGCGCAGCGAGCGGAAGAGTGTTTCGCCTCGCTCGGTGCTGGACCTTCAATCGCCTGGCGATGGCCTCTCGGCCTGTGACGACGCTGCTCTCTCGGGGTTCGCCGCCGCCGGCAACAAGTGCGGCAGAGGCTCCGCCTCGATCGGCCAGCCGCTCACCTTCGCGAGCTCCTGTCGAAGGAACTCCGCGATTCCGCGCGGCTCGATGCGCACGACCACGGGATCCGTGGCCCCTCGTTCGGGTGAGGCGCTCGCGCCATCCCCATCATCGCGGGTGAATCGATAGAGCCCGACCACATGCACCACGCTTCGGCTCCGAGAGAAGAGTGATCGAAGCACACCTCGAACCCGAGGCGTGCCGTGCATCCAGACGAGCAGCACCGGCGCTCCACTGCGCGCCGCCAGTACGCCGACACCCGGCTGAAAGGGGCGCAGGCGCTCCGGCGGCTCCTCGATGCCGCCCTCGGGAAACACGCCGAGCACGCCACCACTCCGAAGGTGCGCGAGTCCATCCTGAAGCGCTGATCGATCGCGTCGATTGAACTCCACGGGGATGATCTGGAGCTGACGCCAGAGCCATGCGGCCGCGCGGGTCATCTGCGTTCGGTCCATCATCCAGCGAATCGTGGCACCCACGCGGGTCTGAAGAAGGACGGGATCGGCCTCGGCCGTGTGGTTCGACGCAATGATCAGTCCCTCAGGCCCGACCTCCCTCGGCACGCGCTCCCACCCGACGAAGTGAAGTCGATGGACCACGCGGATCGGGTAATCGAAGAAGGTCTGAATCCACCGCTCCACGCGACGCACTCCGCGCCTCGGAAGGCGCGGCGCCCACCCGCGACGATCCACTCGTCCCATCGGCGTGGCTGTCGTTGTTGTGCCGCCGCCACTCATCGGCGTGAGGCCATCGCGGCATGCCGGAGCATCACGAGTTCCGTGACATTCTCCGCCGTGATCAAACCGACCAGGCGAAGAGGTGCACCGACATGGTCGCTGCGCACCACACCGATGATGGGTGGCACGCCACCCTCGCCCTGTCGCGCTCGCTCCAAGACCTCGCGCAGATCGTCATCCTCGCGCGCGAACGGCCCAAGTGGCGTCATCACTGTCGAAACACGATCGTCCATCTGTCCGGCGGCCACGGCGCGCACGAGATCCGATCGAGTGAGCACGCCCACGAGCGCCGTCGCGTCGAGGTCCATCGCGTCATCACGCAGCACGGGGAAATCCTGCTGGCTTCCGGCAAGCAGCTCTCCAGCCGCCTCTCGGAGTCGCTGCGACGCTCGAAGGCACTTGAAGTGCGTGATCATGGCCGCGCGAACCGGCAATCCCACGAGCGCGGAGCGGATCTGCTCCGCCTGCGCTTCACCACCCGCGCCGAGGAAGACAAACGCCGCAATCACGATCAACAGAATGTTGCCCGAGAGAACGCCGAGGAGCGCGAACCCGACCGCAAGAAGCTGCCCGAGCACCGCCGACACTGCCGTCGCCCGCGCTCGATCCGTGACCATCGCGAGCAGCGATCGCAGAACGCGACCGCCATCCATCGGCAGCGCGGGAATCATGTTGAAGATGACCAGCAGGACATTCACTTTCGCGAGCGCGGCAAGGAAGTTCGCGTGGTGCCCCAGGAGCGCTCCGGCCACATCGCTTCGCGCCGCGCCCTCGGCACCGGCCTCGCCTGAAACCAGCGCCGCGCCTCCTCCAAGGATGAGCACCAACGGAATCAGCACCGCCGCGATGACCACATTCACCGCCGGCCCCGCGAGTGCCACGAGGAGCTCCTGCGCCGGCTTCTCCGGCATGCGCTCCAGCCTCGCGACGCCTCCGATGGGCAGCAGTGTGACATCGCGCGTCGGAACGCCGAAGCCCCGGGCGGCAAGCACATGGCCGAACTCGTGCAGCAGCACGCAGCCGAAAATGGCCAGCACAAAGAACCCCACGCGAAGGCTGGCGCCGACGGCGTCGGGCCCTCCCGCCAACAGGGGCCCCGACATGAACCACGCGAGCAGCAGGAGGAAGGTCCAGTGAATGAAGATCGGCACGCCGAAGAGCGATCCGAGCTTGAGAGATCCTCGCAACATGCATGGCTCCAAGGCACGGCGACGGGGCCTGCGCCTCGCTGCCCAGCGCCTCGATCGTCGCGCTCGTGCTAGATTAGTCAGTCCGCTGCAAGGCAGGGGTGCACTGCACAATCCACCTCTGCCGTGTCCGCCCACGGAGTCTGAAAGCCGAGGGCTGCACCGATTCGATCATCACGCCTGCCTGGAGAAGTCATGGCTGCCATCCCCCTTCGAAGAGTGAAGTCCCTCTGCACCTCGGCCGAGTACCGCCTGCTCGAGTCGAGCACGCTCGCGGCGCTCCAGGGTGCCAGCGAAGCGGAGCTGCTGCGACGCCGCAAGCTTCTTCGCGGCATGCGGGACAAGTGGCGCACTCAGACCACCTCGCAGCGTCGCAAGGAGCGCTCCGCGCGCGGCGGCGCGGCGCTTGTGACCGCCAGCCGAAGCGACACCAAGCGGCAGGCGTTCGCCGAGGCGCTTGAGCGCGTTGAACAGCAGATCGCCCGCGTCGGCGCGAAGCCGACAGCGGCACGAACGGAGCGCGATGCCGCGGCGAGCAAGGCCATGAAGCACCGACGAACCCGAGCCATCACGCGCCATGCCCTCCGGGAGACCCTCGACGATTCCGGCGGAGCCCGCCCCGGGAAGGGAGCCGTTGCCCCGCGGTCCAAGGGCACATCCAAGGGTGTCGCCAAGGGCACCAAGGCAAGCGCCCGGGCTGGCCAGTCGGCATCGTCCGGCAGCGGCAAGAGCTCGGCGGGGACCAAGGCGTCGAACTCTCAGAGCCCTCGGGCCGGTCGCGCCAAGGGGAAGGCAGCGCGTGGCTTGAACCTCCCGGCGACAGTCCTCCTGCCCAGCAACGACCTCGGTTCGTCGACCGCTTCGCTCGCGCCGCGGCTCCCCAGGCTCAAGGGCCGTGGGAAGGTCCGCTCGCCGCTGGAAGGCGCAGATTCTGCCGTCAAGGCGCGAAGGCTCAAGACGCGCGGCCTTGAAACTCGCATCCTTGGCCATGTGAAGGCCCAGGGCAAGCGGAAGCAGGCCCGTCGCGATGCACTGAACGCACCGCGAGGCTGACCTTCAGACGGTCGGCTTTTCGGCACCTTGATCGCATTCCCACGGAAACTTCCGGGGGACAAGTGGCCATTCGGTCATCGACCCGATCGGGTCACCTGATCCGGCAGGACACCGCCCGGGCATTGTCAACATGCTGTCCGCAGCGAGTGTGCTTTTTGCACAAAGTTCCTCACCGATCTTGCCATTGCGGGCCGAAAGAGTAATCTCTCGGCTCTGGTCCGGCTGCGATCAGGCAGCGGCCAGTTGGGTCGGCGGTTGTTACCGCCTTCCGTACGCAGCAGAGGAAAAGCCCCACGCAAGTGCGTGGACAACTGGAGAAAGTGTTCCCCCATGAAGAAGATTCTTGCCCTCGGTTCGATGCTTGCGATCTCGGCAGCCGCGTCAGCGGACATCCAGATCAGCAGCGCTACATTTGGCCCGTCGTCGGTTCCCTTCGGTGGAGTCGTTGCCCTCGACAAGTTCGATGACAACGGCGGCCTCCATGTCCTGAAGTCGATCACCTTCATTTACGATGTTTCGATGCGCGCCAGCGTGATCGCGGAGAGCTTCGCCGGTCCGCAGGTCATCACCGTTGGAGTCTCGGGCAGCACGAACGCCAGCGACGGCCTGCTCTTCAACCTCGGCGGCGGCATCTTCGAGACGGCTGATTCGCCCGTGCTCAACGATGGCGACATCTACGACTTCGGCACCATCAAGGGCATTTTCCTCGACAGCTTCTCGACAGCGAACGCGATCTTCTTCCCGCTGTACACCGGCGCCGGCCAGACCTTCGATGTCAACTACAGCGGCACCGGAATCTTCGGCATCGTCGGTGGTGGCAACGCCATTCTCGACATCTTCGACTTCGAGGCCGAGGGCACGATCTCGGTGATCTACGACTACAATGTGATCCCGGCCCCGGGCGCCCTCGCGCTCGTCGGCCTGGCTGGCCTCGTGGCTCGCCGTCGACGCAACTGATTGAGACTGTTTTCCTTCTCGGGGCTCGCCCCCGGTAGCAGGAGAGAGATGACACGACGCCCGTCACTCAGGTGGCGGGCGTCGTTGTTTCATGCCCGCGGCCGACCTCCCGTTGTTCGGATGGGTGTTCGGTGCTCAGGTGGCGAGCGCCGTTGCTTCATCGCGCTCCCCGCCCCCGGGGGGCAATCACCGCGGTCATCACCTGCGGCGGGGCTCGGCACTCGCCGCCGGGGGTACGAGCGGGCCCATTCCCTCGAGCTGGCGGTGGATGAAGCCCGGTGCGTTGATCACAAGCAAGCGGTCGTTCTTCAGGTGAAGCGATGCCCATTGACCCCGGACAAAGAATTCCTTGCGCTGTTCGTCGGTGTCGTCGGTGAAGAGGTTGTGGGCAGGGGTCGGTGCGGCACCGGAGGGGGTTGCTTGGCCGAGGGACGAAGGGTCGTCGCTGCCGCCGGTGGGCTCGCGCCACGCATCCGGCTCGACCTGAGTCACGATCATCCGCACGAAGTCCGCGGTGACCTCCTTGGGCTTCCGTCGATCGGTTCCCTTCGGAAGTCTTGGACTGAAGTTCGGAATCTCGAAGCGCAAGTCGCTGATGTCATGGGTACGGATCTCGCGCCGGCTCGAATCGGCGAGGATCACCTTCGGGGCGCACTCGATGATGTTGCCACGAATCTGCCAGGTGGCATCGATGAGCCCAGTGCCCGCCAGAAGGATTGACTCGAGCGCTTCGAGCGCAGTGACATTGTCGAGCGAGAGTGACACGGTTACCGCGCGATCAAGCCCGGGTCGATCGGGCGCCGGTCTGAAGATCGGCAGAATGTTCACTTTCGCCGCCCGGGCGAGCGCACTCAGGGCGCTCGCGAGGGGTGCTTCGTCGAGATCAACATCGACGCGCGTATAGACGAGCGCGCCTGAGATCACCGCAGGCCCGGGTTCGACGACGGCGTCGGCGGGGCGGGTACGGTCGTAGCCCCGCACCACGATGTCACAGATCACCGGTCTAGAAGCGGGAACGGACCTGGTTGAAGGCGGAGCAGACCGATCTTCAGGCGCAGCCGGCTGAGCCGCAGGATCCGGAACAGTTCGATCGGGCGAGGGCGTCGTCGGCGCATCGGGGCTCGGAGAACCGGGAGCCTTGGCTGGCGCTCGGTCGGGACTCGGTGGCGTCGCTGCCTGCGTGGTCGGCGCGGTCAGCGTGGTCAGCCGAGCCGCGGAGTTCTCCGCCATCTCGACTGCCCAGGCCGCTCTGACGGCCGACGCGGGAACTACTGCGACCATCACAACCGCCGACACGCCGAACCGTCGCCATGCGGCAGCCAGCGGGCTTGTCCCCGAGGCGAACACCGACGGTCCTGCGATGCGGCTCACCATGGTCACCTCGTTTCTACGCAGAGATTGTCGTCGCCAATGGCCGAATCCGTGCGTCTGACTCGCTGGAATCTCGGCCAACCTGCTCGGGCGGCACACCATGGCCCATCTTTCGACCAAAGGCCCTGTATAGTGGGCAGGATTCGCGCGGACAGGACTCGGATCGGGCATGAGCGGGGGTCCGCCGCCCTTCCGAGCCAGCCCGACCCCGTCGCGGATCGCTCCATGCCGCGACGCGACGACATCCACACCATCCTCATCATCGGATCAGGCCCGATCGTCATTGGTCAGGGCTGCGAGTTCGACTACTCCGGAACCCAGGCGTGCAAGGCACTGCGCGAAGAGGGCTACCGGGTCGTGCTCATCAACTCGAACCCGGCCACGATCATGACCGATCCCGGGTTCAGCGATCGAACTTACATTGAGCCGATCACCCCCGAGGCGGTTCGCAAGATCCTCGCCAAGGAGCAGGCGCTCGGCACGCCGATCGATGCGCTTCTGCCGACGCTCGGCGGCCAGACGGCGCTCAACTGCGCCTGCCGATTGCACGATGAAGGCACGCTGAAGGAGTTCGGCGTCGAGTTGATCGGTGCAAACCGCGCGGCCATCCAGCGCGCCGAGGATCGGGAGGAGTTCCGCGCCATCGTCGAACGGCTGGGGTTGAAGCAGCCGCCCTCGCGCACGGTCACGAACCTTGACGATGCCCGTGCCTTCCTCCAGGAGATCGGCCTTCCCGCCATCATCCGCCCCGCGTTCACGCTGGGCGGGACCGGCGGAGGCATTGCCTACAACCTCGAGGAGTTTGAGGAGATCGTCCGTCGCGGCATCGCCGCGAGCATGATCGGCCAGGTGCTGATCGACAAGAGCGTGCTCGGCTGGAAGGAGTACGAGCTCGAGGTCGTCCGCGACAAGCGCGACAACTGCATCATCGTCTGCGGGATCGAGAACATCGACGCCATGGGTGTGCACACGGGCGACTCGATCACCGTGGCGCCGATCATGACGCTCACGGACAAGGAGTACCAGCGCATGCGCGACGCGGCGTTCGCGATCATGCGCGCCGTCGGCGTCGAGACTGGTGGCTCCAATGTGCAGTTCGCCATCAACCCGAAGGATGGGGAGATGGTGGTGGTGGAGATGAACCCGCGCGTGAGCCGAAGCTCGGCACTGGCCTCGAAGGCCACCGGCTTCCCCATCGCCAAGATCGCCGCCAAGCTCGCCGTGGGCTACACGCTCGACGAGCTTCGCAACGACATCACCGGCAACACCAGCGCCTGCTTCGAGCCGTCGATCGACTATGTCGTGGTCAAGATGCCGCGCTGGACCTTCGAGAAGTTCCCGGAGGCTGACGAGACGCTGACAACGCAGATGAAGTCAGTCGGCGAGGCGATGAGCATCGGGCGCACCTTCAAGGAAGCGCTTCAGAAGGCCATCCGCAGCATGGAGGTGAAGCGCTTCGGCTTCGGACTCGATCGCCATGACAAGTGGCTCGAGGCGCGGCGCCCGAGCGGCGACGGCGCTGCGGCGACACCCGAGGGCGAACCGATCTTCCCGATTCCCGAGGCGAAGCTGGTGCGCAAACTCAGCGTGCCGAGTCAGGGTCGCCTCTCCTACATCCGCTACGCCCTCAAGATGGGGTGGTCGATCGAGCGAATTCACGAGCTTTCCGGCGTGGATCCGTGGTTCCTCGACCAGATGGCCCAACTCGTCGAGTTCGAGGATGAGCTGACGCGTCATGCGAAACTCGAGGACCTGCCGAAGGAGACGCTCTTCGAGGCGAAGGCGCTCGGCTACTCCGACGCCCAGCTTGCCAACCTCTACCTCGGCGAGATCACGCCGGACACCATCTTGAGGGTGCGCGCGCATCGCCAGGCGCTCGGCATCGAGCCGGTCTACAAGCTGGTCGACACCTGCGCCGCAGAGTTCGAAGCGGTCACGCCCTACTACTACAGCACCTACGAGCGTCCATTCGCTCCCGGCGCCGAGGTTGGAAGTGAACGCTCCGCCTCGTCCAAGGGCCGCGGGCACGCGGCGCCCGGCACCCCGGCTGCGGACGACGAAGTGCGCCGCACTGATCGTCCGAAGGTGGTCATTCTCGGCGGCGGACCCAACCGGATCGGTCAGGGCATCGAGTTCGACTACTGCTGCTGCCAGGCGGCCTTCGCCTGCCGCGACATGGGCTTCGAGAGCGTGATGATCAACTCGAATCCCGAGACCGTGTCGACCGACTACGACACGAGCGATCTGCTGTTCTTCGAGCCGCTGACGCTCGAAGATGTTCTCAATGTCGTCGAGCGGCTCAACGGCGGTGGGCCAGGCAAGAGCGACAGACCGGGCCGAGTCGTCGGTTGCATCGTGCAGTTCGGAGGGCAGACGCCGCTCAATCTGGCGCATGGATTGGCGAAGGCGGGCGTGCCGCTCCTTGGGACCGGCCTCGATTCGATCGACCTTGCGGAGGATCGCGATCGCTTCAAGGCCCTTCTCCACGATGTCGGCTTCCGCCAGCCCGAGGCGGGCATTGCACGATCGCTCGATGAGGCGGTCCGAATCGCGGGCGACATCGGCTACCCCGTGCTGGTGCGTCCGAGCTATGTCCTCGGCGGGCGCGGCATGGAGACCTGTTTCGACGAGGCCTCGCTGCGCCGCTACATGACGAGCGCCGTCAATGTGAGCGAACTCAAGGACGCCCCGGTGCTCATTGATCGCTTCCTCTCCGATGCGATCGAGGTCGATGTCGATGTCGTGGCCGACTTTGAGCCGCACGAGGGGACTCGAAGCGCGCTCGTGCCGCAGCGCTCGCCGAAGCCACGCGCCGTCGTCTGCGGCGTGATGGAGCACATCGAGGAGGCAGGCATTCACTCCGGCGACTCGACCTGCACCACGCCGCCCTACTCGCTGCCACCGGCCATGGTGAAGCGCATTCGCGAGCAGGCGATGGAACTCGCCCGCAAGCTGCGAGTCCGCGGCCTGATGAATGTGCAGATGGCCGTGAAGGACGAGTCGCTCTACATCCTCGAGGTGAATCCTCGCGCCAGTCGAACCGCGCCCTTCATCAGCAAGGCGAAGGGCGTGCCCTTTGCCCGATTGGCCGCGCAGGCGATGATGGGCGCGACACTCGACGAACTGGGCGTGAAGGAAGTCACCGGGACCGGCTTCTTCGCGGTGAAGGAGTCTGTCTTCCCCTTCACGAAGTTCCCCGGCGTCGATGTCATCCTCGGTCCCGAGATGCGCTCGACGGGCGAGGTGATGGGCGCCGACCGATCATTGCCCGTCGCCTTCGCGAAGGCGCAAGCCGCCACCGGCGTCTTCCTGCCAACCAGCGGCAATGTCTTCCTCTCGGTCCGCAGCGAGGACAAGGCCCAGGTCGTCGATGTCGCGCGCTCGCTGCTGAGCATGGGCTTCAAGGTCTTTGCGACCAGCGGCACCCACGCCGAACTCGAGAACTTCGGCGTCGAGACAACCGTCATCGCGAAGATCTCCGAAGGCACCCGCCCGAATGTGCTCGACAAGGTCCGCAGCGGAGAGATCAACCTCATCCTCAACACGCCCACTCGCAAGGGCGGGAACACCGACGAAGGCATCATCCGCGCCAGTGCCGTGCGCTCGGGAATTCCGATCGTGACCACCATCGCCGGAATGCGAGCGGCGGTGCAGGCGATCTCCGCGCTTCGGCAGGGGCGCTGGGATGTGAGCGCCGTGCAGGACTACTTCCCCGCGCTCGCTCGACCGCGCGCCGCGCCGGCCGCGGCTGGTCGCGATCCCGCGAGAGTGTGATGGGCGAGATCGGCGCCGACGGCCGTCGCCAGACCGCCGGATGCGCCACGCGGTATCGCGCGTGGATCGCACTCGGCTCGAACCTCGGCGATCGGCGCGCCTCGATCTCCGACGCGCTCCAGCGGATCGATCGGCTGCCCGGCGTGCGCGTCGTGGCCCGCAGCGCACTTCACGAGACGACACCCGTCGGCGGACCCGCCGTGCAGGGGCTCTACCTGAACGCGGCGGCGGAACTGCTTGTCACGGGTGATGGCGGCAGCGCGACACTCACCGGCCATGAGTCGCCCGGCGATGTTGCCTCACCCGCGGCGGTCGCCGTCACTCTGCTCAATGCACTCCTCGACATCGAGCGCTCTCTTGGCCGAGAGCGATCACCCGGACTTCGCAACGAACCTCGCACCATCGATCTCGACCTGCTGCTGATGGAGACCGTGGCCGAAGGCGACACCGGCGCGCCCGACGGGGCACACGCATCCGATCGATTGCCCCACACTCAGCCGGCCCCGACTGCGGTCATCATCGAGCTTCCCGAGCTTCGAATGCCCCACCCTCGGCTTCATGAGCGCCGCTTCGTCCTTGCGCCACTTGCTGAGATTGCTCCGGACCTGACGCATCCGACGCTCGGCCTTGCCATTCGGCAACTCCTGGCACAACTCCCGGTCGAGGTCTCACGAAATCCCCGGTGATGACTCCCCGGAGATTGCGGCGCGGAACCTCCCGGGTCGTCAACTCCGCAAGCGCAGGCGTGTCCGATCGTGGCTTCGCGTAGCCCGCCCCCGCCCCGCCAATCACCGGCCGCGCAGGCTCCGGGCAGACTCTAAGATGCCTCCCCCATGACCCCGCCCCCGGTCGGCGCCCTTGCCGACGCCGCCATGCCGGTCTCGTCCCTCTTCACCGCGCCGGGGCCCCTTGCATCCACCTCGACGAGCCTCTCGCCGGTGATGCTCCAGGTGATCGTGAGCATCATCGTCATCTTCGTGATGCTCCATGTGATCCTGGTCTGCTGCGCCTACGCGATTCTGCTGGAGCGCAAGCTGAGTGCATGGATGCAGGACCGCGTGGGGCCGAACCGGGTGGGACCGAAGGGCCTCCTTCAGCCGATCGCCGATGGCCTCAAGTTCATCATGAAGGAGGACTACAACCCACGCGGGGTTGATGTCGCCCTCTTCAAGATGGCGCCGGGCTTCATCATGGTGCCGGCGATCATTGCCTTCGTGATCATTCCCTGGGCGGGAATGCTCGACCTCTCAACGCTTCCTTTCGGCTTGGCGGAGAGGCTCGGCGTCGAGGGCATGACCGTCAAGATCACCGGTGCCGATGTCAATGTCGGTCTGATCTATCTGCTCGCCGCCGCGAGCCTTTCGGTATACGGCGTCGCGCTGGGCGGCTGGGCGAGCAACAGCAAGTACAGCTTCCTCGGCGGGTTGCGGGCGAGCGCTCAGATGATCTCCTACGAGATCCCAATGGGGCTCGCGCTCCTCTGCGTGGTGCTCGTCGCGGGCACGGTCGAGCCGTACGGGATCATCGAGAGCCAGCGAGGGCAGGGGTGGAACCTGCTGCATCAGCCGGTCGCGGCCATCATCTTCTACGCGTGCATGCTGGCCGAGAGCAATCGCGCGCCCTTCGACATGGCCGAGGCGGAGAGCGAACTCGTCGGTGGCTACCACACCGAGTACTCGAGCATGAAGTTCGCGGTCTTTTTCCTGGGTGAGTACTTCCACATGGTCACCGGCGCGGCCTTCTTCACGCTGCTCTTCCTCGGTGGCTTCAGCATCAACCCGCTGCCGTTCGGGCCCGATCTCCCGCTCGAAGGCGGTCTCGGTCTCATCCTGATTCAGTGGCTGGTCGTCATGGCGAAGGTCTTCCTGCTGATTGCCTTCGCCATGGCGCTGCGATGGACGCTTCCGCGATTCCGCTTCGATCAGCTCATGCGACTGGCGTGGGAGGGGATGATCCCCGCCGCGCTTCTCATCCTCTCGATGACGGCGCTCTTCGTCTTCATGGGCTGGACGGGCTGGACCTGGCTCGGTTCGGTGGCGTGCGTGGCCATCGTCTACCTCGTGTGGCCCTACCTGCCTCGGCAGCCGAACCCCAATCGACGCATCGCGCTCGTCGGCAGTCGCTTCAGCCCGCTGCACGATGGGGAAGGCCCGGCTCAGTCATCCGATCCGCTGGCATTCGTCGACTCGCCGGTTCCGCCGACGCGCGGTGCCTGATTGTCAGCATTCGCTGCAGGTTGAGTGAGTCGCTCGAGGCGCATGACCGCGGTCATGCGACAACCACGCGAGAAGCGCAAGGCGGCGAGGCGTCGCGTTGAACCCATAGCGCCACCTCGCTTTGACCACTTGGAAGCCTCGTCCCATGCGCTAAGATCGCCAGGCATGACCGGCACCGCGGGCTCATTCGCCTTCCTTGGCTTGCGCTTCGAACAGCCGCTCTGGCTGATCGGCATCGTGCTGGCGATCATCATGGTGCTCGCCGTCGCATGGCGAAGCGGCTCAGTCATCGAGCCGTGGCGATGGCGCCTCTCATCGATGCTGCGCCTCTCGATCATGGTGCTGCTCATGGCGGCCCTCTCGCAACCGCGCGTGCAGTGGACCGCGCGCGATCACGCGGTGATCGTGATCATCGATGACTCGGCCAGTGTTCCTCGGTCCGTGGCCTCGCAAGCCGAAGAGTGGCTGCGACGGAGCGCCGGGGTCGACGCGCCGCCGGGTCTGCGCGTGGGTGTCGTCTCCGCCGGTGCCGCGCCGGTCATTCGACAGCTCCCAGCGCCAGGCGCCGAGCCACTCTTCAGCGGAGTTCAGGCGGATCCCAGCCAGACGAACCTCGAGGAGGCCCTCCGGCTTGCGCTCACGATCGTGCCCGGCGATGCCGCCACGCGCCTCGTGCTTGCGAGCGATGGCAACGAGACCGCGGGCGAAGTCGAGCGCCTCGCGCCGATCGCCGCGGCCCTCGGCATTCCGATCGATGTGCTTCCCCTCACCTACCGACTCGAACGCGAGGTTGTCGTCGAGTCATTGGATGTCCCGGCATCGGCGACGCCCGGCAGCGAGATTCGCCTGCGCACGCTGTTGCGCTCGGCCACCGAGGCCGAGGGCGTGCTGAGGATCATCGTTGCCGGCGGGTCTCCCGAGCAGATCTCCGTGCCAGTTTCGCTCCGCGTCGGTCTCAATGAAGTGAACACGCGCGCGGTCGTGGGTGATGGCGGTCCCGTCCGCGCTCGCGCGGTGTTCGAGCCCGCGCGCGATGAGGCGGGAGTGTCGTGGGACACGCGCATGGAGAACAACGAAGCGACGGCGGTCACCTTCGTGACCCCGGGCCGCCAGCGCATCCTTCTTCTCACCGACTCGACCGATGACGCCCGACCGTTGGTTCGCGCGCTCCAGAACTCGGACATGGAAGTCATCGAGGCGAGCGGGCGCGAGGCGCCGGAGACGCTCGCCGAGTGGATCTCCTTCGATGCCGTCGTCATGGTTGACCAACCCATCTGGTCGTTCTTGCCGCAGCAGACGCGAGACCTTGCCAGTGCGGTCCACGACTTCGGCGTGGGATTGCTCGTCGTGGGTGGGCCGCGAAGTTTCGGCGCAGGCGGCTGGCAGGGCTCTCCCGTGGAAGGCGTCCTCCCGGTGCTCCTTGAGCCGAAGGTGGAACGGCAGGTCCTGCGCGGCGCACTCGTCATCGTGATCGATGTCTCGGGGTCGATGAGCGCGACGGTTCCTGGCGCCAACGCGAGCCGTATCGATGTCGCCTGCGACGCCGCCGTTGCGGCGCTCAACACGCTCTCCCGGCAGGACCTTGTTGGAGTCATCGCGTTCGCGGGGAGTCACTCCGTTGTGCAGCCGCTGATGGCGAACTCCAATCCATCGCGCCTCGCAACGGCCATCAGGACTATTCGGCCGGGCGGTGGAACCAATCTCTTCCCCGCGCTTGAATCCGCGGGATCAATGCTCCTCCAGGATCGCGGGAGTGTGCGGCACATCCTTGTCGTCTCCGATGGAGAGACGATGGGGACCGTCGGCGAGGGGATCGCCATTGCCTCCACACTCGCGCGTGCGGGCATCACGGTGAGCGCCGTCGGCATTGCGGAAGGTGCTGGCGCGGAGACGCTTCGAGCCATCTCTGAAGCTGGTGGTGGCAACTTCCATCCGGTCGTCGGAAGTGAGGGCCGCGATGCGATCACCTCCATCTTCATCCAGGAGGCGAACTTCCTCCGTCGCACGCTGATTGCCGAAGTCGACCCCTTTGAACCCGCACCGACGGGCCTCGACCCGTGGATCACCGAGATCGCGCCGCTGCCGGCGCTCGAGGGCTATGTCGTCACGGCCGATCGCGGCGGACTCGCGGAGGTGACCTTGCGAGGTCCCGGCGGTGATCCCATCGCCGCTCGATGGAATCATGGCGTCGGTCGAGTCCTCTGCTTCACGAGCGATGCCTCGCCGCGCTGGGCCTCGTCATGGGTCCGCTGGCCCGGCTTCGATCTCTTCTGGACTCGTCAGGTTCGATGGACCGCGAAGCCCGCGTCAAGATTGGCCCGCCTTGATCTGGCGACCACTCCGGGGAGCGGGCTCCTTTCGGTTGATCTCGGTGCATCACTTGGTGCCGGAGAGATCGTGGATGGTGCCGTGGCGATCATCGTGCCGCAGGGGCATGCCGCGATCTCGCTTCCCCTCGCGCAGGTGTCGCGCGGGCACTTCCAGGGTCGCGTCGAGTTGCCGGAGGCGCCCCTCCATCTCGTGGCGGTGCGCTGGCGCACGGGCGGCACCACGCACTCAGCGCAAGCTGCCTTCACCGCGCGGGCGAATCGCGAGCATCGCTCGTTTCAGGATGACTCGATCCCCCTTCTCCGTGTGGCGGAGGCGACGGGAGGTCGATCGCTGAGCCTGTCGCAGGAGCCTTCGCCGCTCTTCGTCCCCACGGGAATCGCCCCAGTCACCCGCGATCGAGTCATCTGGCCGCTGCTGGCCATGATCGCCGCCCTGCTTCTGGTGGTCGATGTTGCGGTGCGCCGACTGCACTTCGACGGCTCGATGGTGGACACTGCGTCGAGCATGGTCACCCCGACAAGGACCGCGGCACCGCTGGCCCTTCGCCTTGCGGCGCTCCAGCGACGCCGCGCTGCCTCGAATGACCCGAAGTGAGCGAGGGCGAGCGGATCACTCCCCTCGGGGGGTGATCGCCGATGGAACCGCTTCGAATGACTCGCCGTGCGTGCGAGGAGCGCCTCAGCGCCCCAGTCGCTTCATCTGCGACATCCACGCCCCGTATCGAAGCACCGCCGCCCGACGCTCCGCAGGAGAGGGCCACTTCGAGGGGTCGTGCCCAAATGCGGTTTCGCGCCGCCAGCGCAGGTAGGGGCCATTCAATCGAAAGCGAACCGCCCACGCCAATCGCGCCAACTGCCAGAGCGCTCGCCAGGGTTCAAGCGTCAACCATGCGCTTGCGCGTCGCATGCCGACATGCTACCTCGCGCCCCCCCACTTGAACGACGCGCACCCTTCGGCGTAGAGTGTGCGTCGTTGCGAGAGGTGCGCAGCGACATGGCGACCCGCTGTTCGTCGCGACCATCGTGAGCCGTCCTTCTCAGGCGCCGATCGAACCTCCGACCCGATCGGCGCCTGTTCGTTTCTTCTCGAAGCTTCCGGCGGGTGCGCAAGAGCGAGTGCGGTCGAGCCGTACACTCCTGCCGTGGCTCGCGCGCGCGTCAGCTTCCTCTGCGGTTCATGCGGCGCGGTGCAGCCGAAGTGGGTGGGCCGCTGTCCCGAGTGCGGAGGTTGGGACACGCTCGAGCGCTTCGTCGAGCCGGCGGTGAACGAGATCGATGATGCCGCTCGCGCTGGAGCGCCGGGCGCGCGCTCGCCCGCCGGGCCGCAACCTCTCGCGTCAATATCCACCGACGCCGCACCGCGTCTTGAAACCGGCGTGGCTGAACTCGATCGCGTGCTCGGCGGCGGATTCGTTCCGGGAAGCACCATTCTGCTCGGTGGCGAGCCAGGCATCGGCAAGAGCACTCTTCTGCTTCAGGCCCTCCTGTCCGTGGCGAGGCGAGGACACCTGGCCCACTACGCCACCAGCGAAGAGAGTGCTCATCAAGTCAAGCTTCGAGCCGATCGGCTTCGCACCGACGCTTCGGAGGAGCCGTCGGAGAACCTGCTTCTTCACGCCGAATCGCTGCTCGATCGAGTCCTTGAGCATGCGCGGCGACGACCACCCGCCGTGCTCGCGATCGACTCCATTCAGCTCGTGGCGCGAAGCGGGCTCGACGCGGCGCCGGGGTCGATCGTGCAGCTCCGGCGCTGCTGCATGGACCTCGTCCACTTCGCCAAGCAGCAGGGTTGCACGGTGATCATCGTGGGCCATGTGACCAAGGAAGGTCTTCTCTCAGGTCCGAAGACGCTCGAACACATGGTCGACGCGGTGCTCTCCTTCGAGGGCGACCGCCATCACCTTCACCGCGCGGTCCGCGCCACCAAGAACCGCTTCGGATCGACGCAGGAGGTCGGCCTCTTCGAGATGTCGGGGAACGGACTCATGCCGGTGGATGACTCCGCGCTCACCGCCGAGGCGGCGCTCGAACCGCGACCCGGTGCCGCGCTGGTCGTGCCGCTGGCCGGTTCACGCGCGATCCTCGCGGAAGTGCAGGCACTGACCGCGACCGGCTTCCTCGGCAGTGCGAAGCGCAAGACGAGCGGCGTGGATGCCGCGCGCACCAGCATGCTGATCGCGGTCCTCGAGAAGCATGGCGGCCTTCGCCTCGCCGACCAGGATGTCTATGTCGCCTGCGCCGGAGGTCTTCGCGTGACGGAGCCTGCGGTTGACCTTGGCATCGCCCTGGCCATCGCCGGGTCGCACCTGCGGCGCACGCTCCCACCTCGCACGGCGGTGATTGGCGAGGTCTCGCTCGCCGGCGAGGTTCGCCCGGTGCGTCAGATCGAGGCCCGCCTCGCCGCAGCCCGACGCCGAGGCATCGACACGATCCTCGTCCCGGCGGCGAACGCGATGAGCGCCGAGGGCCTCACCTTGCGACCAATTCGTCGGATCAGCGATGCCATCGACTGCCTCGCCCCAGCCTCGCGCGGTGCTCCCGGCACGACGGGTCGAAGCGGCCGGTCAACCTCTGCGCCCCTTCCAAAGATCTGAAGGCGTCTGAACGCGGCGCTCACATTCCCCTGAGACAACTCCGCCGCTCTTGGGGTCGATATCTTCCCTGCCCTCTGCCTGGTATCGATCCCGGCGCGTCAATCTGGTTCGACTCAATCACCCACAAGGAACAAGGACACATGAGTCTCACTCGATATCTCGGCCTCCTGGCCATCACAACCCTGTCCATCGCCCCTGCGGCGATGGCCGCGAGCGCGGAGCGCAGCGATGACCCGAGCGTGCTTCGATCGGAGGTCGAGGCCCTCAAGAGCAAGGTGAAGAATCAGGATGCGGAGATCAACCGCATGAAGGCTGAGCAGGGCGAGCAGTGGCTCAGCGAGGAGCGCGCGAAGGAGATTCGCGGCATCGTGCAGGATGTTCTCGCCGACGCCGACTCACGCGCCAGCCTCCAGTCCGACGGCGCGACTGCGGGCTACAACCGGGGGTTCTTCCTGGCCAGCCCAGACGGCAACTTCCGGTTGAATCTCAGCGGCCAGCTTCAGATTCGCTACGCCGCCAGCCGACTGAGCACTCGCTCCATCAATCAGCTTGACCCCGGGACCTATCAGAATCCGGCGGTTGGTCCGCAGGGTTCATTCCCGGGTGGCAACGAGATCAAGGGTTATCAGGGCTATGTCGGTGGCAGCAACAACATCCAGCGCATCGCTCGCGGCTTCGAAGTTCGTCGCATGAAGCTCGACTTCAACGGCCATGTGGTGGACCCCTCCTGGCAGTACAAGGTCGTTCTGTCGTACAGCCAGACCTCGGCGCAGGGCACCTTCCCCACGGTCGGCACGAGCAACAGCCAGTTTGGAGTCCAGAGCACCGGCATGACCGGCGCCGCCAACAACCCGCAGGGCCCCGGAGCGAGCGGCGCCAGCGCGGGTCTTGAGGACGCATGGATCAACAAGAAGCTGGACGAGAACTGGTCGGTCAAGGTCGGTCAGTTCAAGAGCCCGTTCCTGAAGGAGGAGCTGGTCAGCTCCCGCAATCAGCTCGCTGCGGAGCGCTCGCTGGTGAACCAGTTCTTCTCGACCAAGTTCACCCAAGGCATCGAGCTCACCTTCCAGAATGACTGCCTGCGAGTCATTGGGTCGTTCAACGACGGCGGCAACAACGCGAACACCAGCGCGATCATCGGCAGCAACGAGTATCTCGGCAGCGACACCGACTGGGCTCTCTCCGGTCGCGTGGAGTACAAGATCGCCGGCGACTGGCGCCAGTTCAGCGACATGTCGAGCTTCGTGGGCGAGTCCTTCGCGATGTACATCGGCGGTGGCGTGAACTGGCAGCGAGGCAGTCGCAACTCCGGATCCATGGAGAACAACACCTGGACCATGGGCAGCGGGGCGAACGGAAACCTTGTCGCCAGTGGCGCCACGGTGTCTGGGAGCGGCATCCCGATCATGATTCCCGCCGCCGCCCTGCGCTACCCGAACAACATCCCCGTCAACGGGAACGATGAGGTCACGAACCTCAGCTGGACCGTCGACACGATGATGGACTTCGGAGGTTTCAGCATCTTCGGCGCCTTCGTCGGCAATGTCGCCTACAACATCCCCGCCGGATGGGTGGCGAACCCGAGTGGCGGCTACACACCGCTCGCGGGCACCGGGAACGGTCTCAATGTGGTGCCCAACAATGTCAGCCTGATCCCCAGCAACGGCAGCGATGGCGGCGTCTACGCCTTCGTGCCCGGATACGGCTACGGAAACTCCCCCATCTTCAGCTACGGTGCGGTGGTCCAGGCCGGCTGGTTCATCGTGGATGATGTCGAGCTCTTCGGCCGCTACGAGTTCTATTCCACGATCAACAACGGCGCGAACGGCTACGCAGGCAACACGCCCACCTTCTGGGGCGCATTGCCGGGCGGAAGTTCGCCCTTCGCGAACAACACGCGAACCAACAACGCCGGTGCGGTGCCTGAGGGCGCCAACACGCCCAACGACAACTATGTCGGCGGCAACACCAATCCCTACTACGCCTATAACTTCGGCGGCAATCCGTTCGCTGCTCAGTTCAACCAGATCGTCACTGTAGGTGCGAACTGGTACCCCGCGGGATACAAGAACAGGATGATCAAGGTCACCGGCGATCTGGCGTACTCGTTCAACCCGGTGCTCTTCACCAATGGCATCTACGGTCAGAGCATCACCGGGGCTGACTATCGCTACGACGGCGGTCGCGACGGTGGCGGACAGTGGGTCGGCCGCCTCCAGTTGCAGCTCCTCTTCTAATGAGAAGAGGTTGCCACTGAATGATTGAGGCGGCGCTCATGCCGCCGAATGAGCCGTGATGGCATCTGGTCGGCAGTTCCGCAAGGACTGCCGGCCATTTTTTTGCGATCCCATGAATTTCTGCAAGTGCTTGTAGAACAGAGATTTACGCGTGCCGCACACCCAGCCTTTACATCCGCTATCCTCCGCACCTTCGAAGAGACCGGCCTGAACATGCCGATCCCTTTGGTTGCGTCATTCAGGAGAGATCCTCGAAAGCTCACTGGCCAGAAGCACACGACATGGACCAACGCTTCCCCGAGATCTTCATGAATGCCGCCCGCGTGCCGTTGTGTGACGGCACTCGGTTGACGGACCGTTGGCCCAGCCGGTCATCCCACTGGGGCGATGACACGCACGGCTGGGTGGATGCATGAGTCGGATCGCTTGGTCGCGATCCAGTTTCAGAACTCGTTTCAGGAGCACAACACATGAGTCTGACCAGATATGTCGGTCTCCTCGCGGGTAGTACGCTCGGCCTCACGGCCGCCGCGTTCGCCTCGTCGGTGGAGGCCTCGAACGACACGCTCTCCCAGCTCGCCGAGCTTCGCCGAGAAGTCGCTGAGTTGAAGGCCGCTCAGGGCCAGCAGTGGCTCACCGAAGAGCGCGCGAAGGAGATCCGCTCGATCGTTCAGGATGTGCTGGCCGATGCGGACACCCGCGCCAGCCTCCAGTCGTCCGGCGCAACGGCCGGCTATGACAACGGCTTCTTCATCGCCAGCCCCGATGGCAACTTCAAGCTCGTGGTCAACGGCGAGCTGCAGGTCCGCTGGGCGATGAGCCGCCTCAGCAGCCGCAGCCTGGGTCAGCTCGATCCTGGCAGCTTCCAGCCGCCGGAGACGGGGGCCCAGAATGAGTTCCCGGGCGGATTCGAGAACAAGGGCTACCAGGGCTTCTTCGGTCAGGGCAACAGCAACGGCATCCAGCGGACCGCTCGCGGCTTCAGCGTGCCCCGCGCGAAGCTTGAGTTCTCCGGCCATGTGGTCGACCCGAGCTGGCAGTACCGCATCGTCGGCGCTTTCGAACAGCAGACGACCCAAGCTCCGTTCTCGCAGACGATCGCCTTCGGCGACGGCCAGTCCTACACCTTCAATGCTCCGTCTGGCACCTACGGCTGGAACAACCCCGCCGGTAATGGCTCTCTCGGTTCGAACTTCGGACTTGAGGATGCCTACATCGTCAAGGTGCTCGATCCGAACTGGTCCATCAAGGTCGGTCAGTTCAAGGCACCGCTGCTTCGCGAGGAGCTCGTCTCCAGCAAGTACCAGCTCGCGGTTGAGCGTTCGCTTGTGAACCAGTTCTTCAGCACTGAGTTCACGCAGGGCATCGAGCTCACCTTCCAGAATGATTGCTTCCGCGCGATGGTGAGCTACAACGACGGTGGCAACAACGCCAACACCTCGTCGACCATCGGCAACAGCAACCAGTTCGGCAACTTCACCCAGTGGGCCGTGACCGGTCGCGTGGAGTGGCTGGCCTTCGGTACCTGGGAGCAGTTCAATGACTTCTCCAGCCCGAACGGCACCGGCAGCGGTCTGCTCATCGGTGCTGCGGCCAACTGGCAGAGCGGTGGCGCCAACGACCTCAACAACACGGCGAACAGCTGGACGGCACCGAACTCGCTCAGCGGCAACTTCGGCAACCTCCAGGGCTTCCCGCTCCAGCCCGTGTTCAACAACCAGTACCCGAACAACCTGCCGACCAGCGCCAACAGCGATGTCAAGAACCTGACCTACACGGCTGACATCTCGTGGGAGCTCGGCGGCGTGAGCCTCTACGCGGCCTATGTCGGCAATGTGGCCTACGGCATCCCGGCTGGCTGGGTGGCCAACCCAAGCGGCGGCTTCACCGGTGACAACGGCAACACCCCGAACAACCTCTCCCTCGTGCCCGCGGCATGGGGCGGTGGAACTTCGAATGTCTTTGTGCCCGGCTACGGCTACGGCAACTCGCCCATCTTCAGCCACGGTGTCGTGGTGCAGGCTGGTTGGTTCATCGTTGACGACCTCGAGCTCTTCGGTCGCTACGAGTACTACACCACCGTCAACAACAACGCGAACGGCTACGCAGGCAACACGCCGACCTTCTGGGGCTGGGTCCCAGGCGGCAGCTCGCCGTTTGCCAACAACACGAACTCCAACGGTGTCAACCCCGGATTCCCCGGGCCGAACGCTGGCATCAACACGCCGACCGACAATGGCTACGAGGGTTCGCAGACGAACCCCTACTACGCCTACAACCTCGGTGGCAACCCCTACGCCGCGCAGATGAACCAGGTCGTCACCTTCGGTGCCAACTGGTATCCCGCGGGCGTGAAGAACCGGAACATCAAGCTCTCGGGTGACCTGAGCTACTCGATCAACCCGGTGCTCTTCAATCAGGGCATCTACGGCCGCAACATCGCCATCACTGACTTCCGCTCGGACGGCGGTCAGAACGGCGGCGGCCAGTGGGTCTCCCGCGTCCAGCTGCAGCTTCTCTTCTGAGCGCTGCACGCTCCTGATTGCATCCAGTTCGGCGGGACCTTCCCGCCAAGTCCGACCATGCCGGCCGGCTCCGCAAGGAGCCGGCCGGTTTTTCGTTGGCGTGGGCGCTCACTTCCTCAAGTGACAGCGGGGGCATGCGTCGATAAGCTCCGCATCGCATGTCCCGAATCACCCTCGGAAGACTTGTCCCCGGATCCGCAATTGAGTCACCACGGGTCCGCGCACTCCTCGCCGGATCGATGGTTCTTGCCTCCCTCGTCGCCGCGACACCTCTGCACGCGGCCGGACCGGTTGATGAGGACATCCTGAAGCGACTTGAGGCCCTCGAGCGACGCAATGATGAGCTCGAGCGGCGCAATCGCGACCTGGCGAGCGAAGTTGCCGTCCTTCGAACCAGCCAGGGCGAGGAGTGGCTCACCGAGGAGCGCGCCGCCCAGATCAGGCAGATCGTTGAGGATGTGCTCGTCGACGCCGGCAGCCGCGCGAGCCTTCGTCAGGACGGCATGACCGCCGGCTGGAATGACGGCTTCTTCATGGCCAGCCCCGATGGGCGCTTCAAGCTCCAGGTCGGCGGGCTTCTTCAGACGCGCTTCGTCTGGAGCAACATTCGCACGGGGCAGACCGATCCTACGGTTCAGGATCGAAAGCAGGATCGTTACGCCTTCGACCTTCCGAACACCCAGTTGTGGTTCCGCGGCCATGTCTTCGGGCCGAGCGTCCAGTACATGGTGAAGGCTCGCTTCACCAACAACACCGCCATCTTCCTCGGTGAGCAGGGCCCGGTCCCGCTCGGTGACGGCAGTGGCACGCTCCAGCTCATGGACGCGTGGATCCGCTTTCAGTTGACTGACAACTGGAGCGTACGGGCCGGTCAGTATCGATCGCCGTACAGCCGCGAGTTCCTCATTCCCGAGCAGTACCAGCTCGCGGTGAATCGCTCCATCGTCGACTTCCACATGGGGCTTGGCTACACACAGGGCGTCGAGCTCCAGTTCATCAGCGATGACATCCGCTGGCTTTTGAGCCTCGATGACGGCGGCAACGACAACCTGAGCGGCCCAGCGCTTTCGACCGTCGACGGTAATCCCGCCAACTCGCCGTGGTTCCGCCAGGATTCCGACATCTCGGTGACCACGCGCCTCGAGTGGAAGCCCTTTGGCGCGTGGCAGGACTTCGCCAGCTTCACGAGCCCCATGGGACAGGCGCAGGGTTGGTTGCTCGGTGCTGCCTTCCACTACCAGCAGTCGCAGTTGCCCATCCTGAACTCGCCGGTCATCAACAACCTCGGCGGCTACAACGAGTGGTACGCCTGGACCGTCGACTCGCAGTACAACTTCGGTGGCGCGAGCCTCTTCGGCTCGTTCTATTACAACTATCTGGAATCGCCGGCGGCGTACCTTCGGACCGGGTTCAACCCACCGCAGCCAGTCAATCTGGGCTTCATCAACATCTGGGGCCTCGTCTTGCAGGGGGCCATTTACATCGCGCCGAAGTGGGAGCTCTTCGCTCGATATGAGCTCTCCAACTGGCGCGCCACCAACCAGAACTCCCTGCCGCTTGCGTTCCGAAGTCCGTCGATGCTCAATGTCGCCACCGTCGGCGTCAACTGGTACATCAACGGTCAGGATGTGAAGCTGACCACGGACATCGGGTACTCGTTCACGGCAACCGAGCCGCAGACGAGCGATCTCCAAGCTGGCTGGCGCACCGCGAGTTCGGATCAGTTCGTCTTCCGAACTCGTCTGCAACTCATGTTCTGAGCCGTTCGGCCACCGTCGCGGACAGTCGCAGCAAGGCTCGTACACTGGCGGCCATGTCGGGTTCGCCGCCGCTTCATCGCATCGAAGTTCGCCCCCGTCCGGGACAGCGCGATGTTCGCGCCGAGCGATTCCTTCGGCGGCTTCGCAGTGCATCGTCGGAGCTGCCCGCCATGCCCTCGGCGGTGCGCCATGCGTCGGTGTACCTGATCGAAGGCTCGCTCAGCCATGCTGACGCGGAGCGCGTGGCGCATGAACTTCTCGCCGACCCAGTGACGCAGGTCGCGTCGCTGGTGGACGGCGCAGCGGGGGCCGCGTCGTCGGCAACGGTCGAAGTGCACCCATTGCCGGGAGTCACCGACCCCGCCGCCGAGAGCGTGGAGCTGGCAGTCCTTGCGATGACCGGTCAGCGCATTCGTGCCCAAACGGCGGAGCGCTATGACCTCGCTGGTGTGACCGCCGACGAAGCGCGGGTGATCGGCGAGCGCCTGCTCGCAAACACCGTCATTCACGCCGTGCACACGGCGCCCTTCCATCCGGAGCGCCTTCCCGTCGGGCGCCACTATGAGCTCTCGATTCGCGAGGTTCCGCTCGCCTCGCTCGACGACACGGCGCTTGAGCGCCTGAGCCGCGAAGCTCATCTCTTTCTCTCCCTCGAGGAAATGCGCGCGATCCGCGATGAGTATCGGCGCCTCGGACGAGAGCCGCGGGAGATCGAACTGGAGACGCTCGCCCAGACCTGGAGCGAGCATTGCGTGCACAAGACGCTCAAGAGCACCATCCGCTATCGCGAGACGGCGCTCCCTGCTGGGATGCGCGCCTTTGCCGGGCGCACCACCGCCGGCGCGCCCCGTCCGGGGCACGAACCCCAGCCCGACGGCTCGGTCATCATCCACAACCTGCTCAAGTCCACGGTGGCGGCGGCCACCCATGAACTCATGGCGGGGAAGCACGGACCGGCCATCGACTGGTGTCTCTCGGTCTTCGTCGACAACGCGGGGGTCATCGCCTTCGATGCGCAGCATGCCGTCTGCTTCAAGGTGGAGACCCACAACCATCCGAGCGCGATCGAGCCTTACGGCGGTGCGGCCACAGGCATCGGCGGCTGCATCCGCGATGTGATGGGCACGGGCCTGGTGGCGAAGCCGATCGCGGCGACCGATGTCTTCTGCGTGGCGCCACTTCACACGGGGCGACCGGGAGGTCCCGAGCTTCCGCGCGGCTGCCTTCCGCCCGCTCGCATTCTCGAGCAGGTCGTCTCCGGTGTGCGCGACTACGGCAACCGCATGGGCATTCCCACGCTCAACGGCGCGGTCTGGTTCGATGAACGCCATATCGGCAACCCGCTCGTCTACTGCGGCACGGTCGGCGTGCTTCCGCGCGATCGGATCCGCGGCTCAGCGCAGGCAGGGGATCGCATCGTCGCCCTCGGCGGTCGGACTGGACGCGATGGCATTCACGGCGCCACCTTTTCGAGCGCCGAACTCACCGACACGCACGCCGACGAGTTCGGCCATGCCGTTCAGATCGGTAACGCCATCACCGAGAAGAAGTGCCTCGATGTCCTACTCGCGGCGCGCGACCATGCGGGTGGTCCGCTCTTCCACGCCGTCACCGATTGCGGCGCCGGCGGCTTCTCAAGCGCCGTCGGCGAGATGGGCAGTGAACTCGGCGCCGAAGTTCACCTCGACCGGGCACCGCTCAAGTACGACGGCCTCTCGCCAACGGAAGTGTGGATCTCCGAGGCGCAGGAGCGCATGGTGCTGGCGGTGGCTCCGCAGCAGCTCGACGCGCTTCGGGCGCTCTGCGACCTGCACGAAGTCGAGATGTGCGAGCTCGGCACCTTCGGAACGCCCGATCGATCGCTTCGACTCCTTTGGCACGGCACCGAAGTCGGTCGCCTCGACATGCACTTCCTGCACGATGGCATTCCCACGCCCACGCGCGACGCCACCTGGGACGCCGCGTGGGGCGCAGCCGCCGGTGGCGTGCGCTGCGGGAGCGCTCCACTGTCGCGCGGCGCGGAAGCCGAGCGCTCGCCTGCGGAAGCGCTCATCGAGGGCACCGCGGCGCTCCTCGCGCATCCGAACATCGCGAGCCGCGCCTGGATCATCCGTCAGTATGACCACGAGGTGCAGGGCGGCTCGGTTCTCAAGCCGATCGTCGGTCCGGGCGAAGGCGGTCCGGGCGATGCCGCAGTCATCCTTCCGGTGGAGCGCTCCGAACAGGGGCTCGCCGTTGCGAACGGCCTCGCGACCGGTCTCTGCGCCGATCCCTACTTGATGGGGCTCGCAGCCATCGATGAGTGCGTGCGCAATCTTGTCTGCGTCGGCGCCGACCCGACCCGGATCGCCATTCTCGACAACTTCTGCTGGCCGAGCTGCCGCGACGAGCGCAATCTCGGCTCGCTCGTTCGCGCCGCGGAGGCGTGTTACGACGGCGCCGTCGCCTATCGCACTCCATTCATCAGCGGCAAGGACAGCCTCAACAACCAGTTCGTCACGCAGGACGGGCGAGTCATCCAGATTCCGCCCACGCTGCTCATCAGCGGTCTCGGCATCGTGCCCGATGCGTCGCGCGCGATCTCGATGGACCTGAAGCGCGCAGGCAACCTGATCGTGGCGGTCGGAGTCACCCACGGTCGGCTTGGTGGGTCGCATTGGCTTGCGCTCAACCCCGATCTCGCCGGCGCCAGCCACCGTCGCCCTGCGACCGATGGTGCCGTCACGCGAAGCGCCGATGGCGGAGTCGCCTTGCCGGAGGTTGATCTCGTGCTTGGCCCACGCTGTGCGGCTGCCGTCGCTCGGGCCATTGCCGCGAATCTCGTGCGCAGCGCGCATGACGCAAGCGAGGGCGGGCTGCTCGTGGCGCTCGCCGAGATGGCCTTCGCGGGCGAGCTCGGTTGCTCCGTCGAACTTGACGGACTTCCGACGGGAGGGCGCCAGCTCTCTCCAGAGGCCCTCGCCTTCGCCGAGGATCCATCGCGCTATCTGCTCGAAGTTGAGCCCGGGTCGCTTGCCGCGCTCGGCGCGGCTCTCGATGATGTTCCGCATGCCGTCATCGGCAGGGTCGAGGAGAGCACCGAGTTCACCATCCTCGTCGGCGGCGCCGTGGCGTCGACTCCGCTTTGGCGGCTGCGCGAGGCGTGGACGAAGGGAGCGGTGCTGCCATGAGTGAAACCGGACCCCGCGCGCTGATCATCACCGCACCGGGCATCAACTGCGACCTCGAACTCGCTCGTGCTTTCGAAGCTGCGGGCGCCCACCCGGAATCTCATCTCCTGCGGGAGTTGATGCGCACGCCGTCGATCATCGACCGCTTCGACCTCATCGGTCTACCGGGCGGCTTCAGTTACGGCGACGACATTGCCGCAGGCCGCATCATGGCGCAGCTCATCCGGCGCTCGATCCTGCCGGCGTTGCACGAGGCGGTGAAGCGACGGGTCCCCATGATCTGCCCCTGCAACGGCTTCCAGATCGCGGTTCAGGCTGGCCTGCTGCCTTCGTTTGAAGGCGGCTCGGCGGCCCTTCCGGTGGTCGCCCTCGCGGAGAACCTCGATGCACGCTTTCACGATCGCTGGACGCGCATCGAAGTGCCCGACGAGACCATCTGCCTCTGGACGCGCGGACTTCAGTTCGATCAGGAGACAGGTCTCCTTCCGAGCGCACATGGCGAAGGCCGCTTCGTCGCGCCAGCTTCCGTGCTCGATGCATTGGAATGCGCGGGGCAGGTCGCGATGCGCTACGCCGAGGGAGAGAACTTCAACGGCTCCGAGCGCCGCATCGCCGGCATCTGCGATCCCACCGGGCTCATCCTCGGTCTCATGCCGCACCCTGAGCGCTACACGCGCTGGACGCAACATCCTTGGTGGACGCGTCTGGACCCGGGAGTGCGCCAACACGAAACACCGGGTCTTGCCATCTTCCGCAACGCCGTCGATTGGGTGAGGCGCGGCCGTCCGAGCCACACTTCCTCCACCAAGGGTCTTGCACCGTGCCGGTGAGCTTTCTGGGGGGTGCCGGGCGCCAATCGCCGAAGACCGAGACGCGTCGCTGCGTGAAGTGCGGCTACGCGCTGCTGGCAGGTCAGAAGCGTTGCCCCGAGTGTGGCGTCGATGCCTCCGCGCCTCGGGCGCGTTACGCCATCACGCAGCTTCAGCAGGCCGGGCCGTCGGTGGTCTGGCCCATTGCGATCCGCTTCGCCCTGATGGGCGGCGTGGCTGCGATGGGTCCGCTCATCGTGATCGTCGGCCTCCTGCTTCACTGGACCCTTGATTTCGGACCTGGCGTCAGCTTCGGAGCCGCCATCAAGATCCTGATGGGTGTTCTGCCTGTGGTGGTGCTCCTCTCGATGCCGATCGGACCGGGCGCTCTCGGAGGCGAGAGTTCTCCTGTCGAGGTCACGCGCGCCAAGCTTCTCGGCCAGCCCATTCATCTTCTTGCCCTGGCCTTCTCCCTGTGCTGGTGGATCTTCATTGGAGTGATCACCTACGGGGCAGGCGGAATGCTCTCTGTCATCATCGCGCTGCTCGCCTTGGTCGGTGCCGGTGCGAGTGCCTATCTGCACCTCTGCTGGATGGCCGACCTCGGGCTGGCGATCGCCGATGAAGGCCCCCACACGGTGCTCAACATCTGCGTCGGCACAGCGCTGCTGACGATCATCATCGCGCTTCTGGTCGCCTTCTTCGTGGCATCACTTGCCCCGTTCTTCCTTGCGATCGCGGTCATTGTTCTCGCGGTCATCCTCGGTGAGATCGTGGTCGCCATCCAGCTCTCCCGCGACATGATGGCAGCCCTCGTTGGCGCGTACGAAGAGGTTGCTCGCGCCCAGCGAAGGGCCGAGCGCGCCCGGGAAGAGCGGTCACGCTTACCGTGACTCCGCGCGGTCAAGGCCCGGCGGAAGCGTGTATTGGCATCGGATTCGCACGGCGCGAAAGCGCCGCGCCGCGCTTCCCTGCGCGAGGGTGATCTCGTAGCCTCCTTCGCGACTGCCTCGGAGCGCGACGGAGTAGGTCGCGACCCTGGGCTCGCCGATCGCGGCGCGGGTGACTCGGCTTCGCCGCAGGTTGACACCATCGAGCGCGAATGCGCCAAGGAGACGAGAATGCGTCGAGCAACGGACATGAGCCGATGCGCCGGAGTGCTGGGCGGTGTGGTCGCTGTGGCGGCCGCCCTGGTCGCGTTCACCCCAATGCTGACGCTGGAGCGGAGCGCCCTTGGCGCGCCGTCTGCTGGCACGGCTTTCACCTACCAAGGGCGGATCGACTTGAACGGTACTCCATTCAACGGAGTCGCCAACCTCAAGTTCGGACTCTTCGATGCCCCTGGACCGGGGGGGAACGAAGTCGCGCCACACTTGATCATCAACGGTGCGCTCATCACCAACGGCCTGCTCACGATTGACCTCGACTTCGGGCCCGGGGCGTTCAACGGTTCACCGCGATGGCTCGAGATCACGGTGAATGGCCAGCTTCTTCAGCCGCGCACGCCGCTCCTGCCAGCGCCCTACGCGCTCTTCGCGCTCAATGGCAACCAGGGACCGCAGGGGCCGATCGGGCCCCAGGGTCCCGATGGACCACAAGGTGCACAGGGCCCCGCAGGGGCGACCGGACCGCAGGGGCCGATTGGTCCCACGGGCCCACAGGGCCCCGTCGGCGCAACCGGTCCGCAGGGCCCTGTCGGTCCGACCGGGCCACAGGGTCCGCAAGGTCCCATCGGCGCATCGCCATGGCTCCTCTCCGGCACGACGGCGTACTACACGCAGGGCCCGGTCGCGGTTGGATCGCAAAGCACCAACGGTCTCTTCACGGTTCACGGTCTCACTTGGACCGAGGCCCTCGAAGTGGGAACGGGAGTCTGGCCTCCGGCAATCACACGGCTGGGTGGAACCAATGACACTCCGGTGGCGGTCTCCGCCGTTGTCGATGCTCCAAACACCGCGGCGCGAATGCTCGACCTGGTGCGGTGGACGCCGTTCACACCCGCGACGGGAATGGCAGGCACGATCGGGTTCCATCTCAAGGCCACGAACGGGGGCATGGCGCTTAGCGGTGAGATCGGAGTCGGGTGGCAGTCCGCAGCCGCCTTCGACTCAGTGATGACCTTCGCCACGCGCTCCGACTCGGGACTTGCCGAGCGCATGCGTCTGACCGCAGGAGGTCGCCTCGGGGTCGGCGTGACCAATCCCACCGATCGACTCCAGATCAATGCCGACTCCGGCGAGGACGGCTTGCGCGTGCAGGTCGGCGGGGTCACCAGGTTCCGGGTGCATGCCAATGGTGGTGTGTCCGTGGGCGGCAACTTCGCGGGCGCCGTTCCTGAGAGTGGCATGCGCGTCTCAGGCAATGTGGGCATCGGCATCGAGCCGACCTTCCAGCTTCAGCTCTCGAACAACTCTGCGGCGAAGCCCACAAGCAACACCTGGACGATCTCCTCTGATGCCCGTCTCAAACACGACATTCACACCATCGAGGGTGCGCTCGATCGACTGCTCGCGCTGCGCGGCGTGACCTACCGCTGGAACGACCCCCTCGCGCAGGGCGGGATGGATGGTGTCTACACAGGTCTGATCGCGCAGGAGGTCGAGGCGATCTTTCCCGAGTGGATCGGCGAGGATTCGCGCGGCTTCAAGACGCTCACGGTCATCGGCTTCGAGGGTCTTGTGGTCGAGGCACTGCGCGAGCTGGAGCAGAGCAACACCCGTCTCTCCAATGAGAATGAGGAGCTGCGAGGCCGCGTGGCGCAACTGGAGAGGGCCGTCGAAGAACTGCTGCGCCGATCCGAAGAGGGTCGGTTCGCTCCGGTGCGGTAGGCTTCACCCACGATGAAGACACTTCGTTGCGGTGTTGTCGGCGTCGGCCGAATGGGCCGTCATCATGCGCGGATCTGTTCGCTCACAGAAGGCTGCGAGCTCGTCGGAGTCGTCGATCGAGACCCCGAGCGGCGCGCCGCGGTGACCGAGCAGTATGGGGGCGCCGGAGTCGATTCGGTTGAGGCGCTCATCGCCCTCGGGATCGACTGCGCCATCATCGCCACGCCGACGGTGCACCACCGAGCGGCGGCGGAAGCACTGCTCGCCGCAAAGGTGCACTGCCTCATCGAGAAGCCCCTGGCCCCGAGCGTCAAGGAGGCCCGTGCCATTGCTGATGCCGCCGCCAAGGCGGGCGTGGTGCTCCAGGTGGGTCATGTCGTGCGCTACGACCCGGTCATGGTCGCCATTCGCAAGGTCATGACCCACGCACCGCGCTTCGTCGAAGTCGATCGAATCAGCCCCATGACCTTCCGCAGTGTCGATGTCGGTGTGGTGCTCGACATGATGATTCACGACATCGATGTCCTTCTGATGCTCCTTGGCCGCGAGCCCGAGGAGGTGCACGCGAGCGCGGTGAGCGTGCTTGGTGATGCCGAGGATGTCTGCAACGCCCGGCTCGTCTTCCCGCCCGATGAAGCAGGTCGCCGATGCGTCGCCAATGTGACGGCCAGTCGGCTGGCGCTCAAGACCGAGCGCCGAATTCGGATCATCAGCGAGGACGCCTATCTCTCCGCCGACTTCGCGGAGAAGAAGGGGACGCTCATTCGGAAGACCGCGAACTCCGCAAAGATCGCCGAGGTGCGCGAACAGCTTCGCGGCGGCGCGGATCTCTCCAGCGTCAACTACTTGGAGCTGGTGGCCGTGGAGCCGCTCGAAGTGGGGGCCGGTGAACCGCTGCGTCTCCAGTTCGAGGAGTTCGTCGCCGCCATTCGTGAGGGGCGACGACCCTTCGTCGACGCCGAAGATGGCTTCGCCGCTGTGCGCACGGCCGAGCGGATCGTGGCCGCCGCCAAGCAGATGGGCGCCAAGATGGTGGAACTCGGGAGCACTCCGTGAGATTCGGCTCGCACTTGAGCGTGGCTGGCGGCGTGGCGAACGCCGTGCGCGAGGCCGTCGAGCTTGGGCTCGAAAGTGTGCAAGTCTTCACCGCCAATCAGCGGCAGTGGGCACCCAAGCCACCGTCAGAAGCGCAGATTGCGGAGTGGTTCGACGCATTGCGCGAAGCGGGCTGGGGGGATCCCGATGACATCCGCGTCGTGAGTCACAACAGCTACCTGGTGAATCTTGCATCACCTGATGCAGGCGCGCGAGCTCGTTCGCTCGCCCTTCAGCGCGCGGAGCTCGAGCGCTGCGAAGCCCTTGCGATTCGACGGTGCGTCATGCACCCGGGGGCGCACCTCGGGACTCCCGCGCCGCGCGTCGCGCCACCGAAGCGCGACGAGCCTTGTTCACCAGAGGAGCGCGAGGGCCTCGAGCGGCTGGCTCGATCTCTTGACGAGCTGCACGCATCCACCGCGGGGTTCAAGGTCCTGACCTGTCTTGAGAACACGGCGGGCGCCGGCAGCACGCTCGGCTATGACCTGCGGCACCTCGCCATGATCCGGGAGATAATGAAGACTCCGGAGCGCGTGGGCTTCTGCTTCGACACCTGTCATGCCACCGCCGCCGGATACGACATGCACACCGATGCTGGCGCGGCCGAGACCGTTCAGTTGCTTGGGGAAGTCCTGAACCTCGACCTGGGCACGGCGCCCGTCGCGGGAACCAGAACTCGCACGCGGGTGGCGAAGGGTTCGCGCGAAGCTCCGCGCGATCGCCTCGTCTTCCATCTGAACGACTCAAAGGGCGCGTGTGGATCGCGACTCGATCGTCATGAACACATCGGTGACGGCGTCTGCGGCAAGGCGTGCTTTCGAGCGCTCCTGGCGACCAGCGCCTTCGCCGACTGCCCTGGCATTCTCGAAACCCCGAAGGAAGGCTCCTTCAAGGAGCGCCCTTGGGATGTTGAGAATGTCCGTCGGCTTCGTGCGCTGGCGCCTTCAGCCACCACGAGACGCGGCCGTCCAATCGCGGCAGGTGCGAAGAAGCCGCGATCGACCCGAACCGGCGCAGGGTCGCGTCGCTAGACTGACTTCGTGAACGCCGCGACATCACGAACACAAGGTCTGAGATGGCGTCGCGTCTATTGGGTCACCCCGTGGCTTGCGGCGGGCGCGCTCATCGCCGGTTGCGGCAACTGGAGTCAGGACTCGGGCACCGCCCATCGCACCGACATTCCCGTCGAGGAGTGGGCGTGGCCCCGAAGCGACTCGACCGATCGGGGCGCGATGGTCGACGGGCGGCCGCAGAGCGCCTCCCCGGCCGCCTCAACAGCCTCGGCATCGGACCCATCGACTTCACCCACTGATCGTCAACAGCCCACAGTCGAAGGCCCGCGCGCGTTTGCGTCGAGCGAAGGCGTTCGACCTGGGCCTCGCGCGGAACTGACTCCTCCGCCGGAGTGGCAGCGCCAGATTGCGCTCGGCCCGACGCCGGAGCCGCAGCCTGACCCCCAGCCCGCGCGAGAGATTGCGCCGCGCACCACGCCGACGGTGACGCCCGCGCCGTCACTTACGCCAACGCGGACACTGGCGCCAACTCCCGAACCAGCGGCGACTGCTGCGCCGACGCCAGCTCCGACACCCGCAGGGGTACCTGAACCGCAACCGGCACCGGCGCCAGCACCAGCGCCCGCGCCAGCACCAGCGCCGGCTCCCGAACCGGCGCCAGCACCAGAGCCGCAACCGCAGCCCCCGCGCGAGCCTGCGCCGGAGCCAGCACCGGAACCTGCTCCATCACCCGCGCCAGAGCCTGCCCCTTCGCCAACACCGGTGCCCGAACCAGCACCAACACCCGCGCCGGCCCCTGAACCCGCGCCAGCACCGGAGCCGGAACCACAACCCGCGCGCGAGCCGACGCCAGAGCCAGAACCGGAACCCGCGCCAACACCGATGCCCGAACCGGCTCCAGCGCCGGAACCAGAACCTGCACCAGCGCCCGCGCCCGAACCCGCGCCAGCACCTGAGCCGCAACCACAGCCCGCGCGCGAGCCGACGCCAGAGCCAGGACCGGAACCTGCGACAGCTCCCGAGCCAGCGCCAACACCAGCGCCAGCCCCTGCCCCCGCGCCAGCACCTGAGCCGGAACCGCAGCCCGCGCGCGAGCCGACGCCGCCGCCCGCACCCGCTCCATCAGCAGCGCCATCATCTGCGCCCGGCGAGCCCGGAGAAGCGCCCCAGCTCTCGCCCCTCGAGGAGAAGATCAATCGCGCCACCGAGTCGCGCCGCGCGGGCGACTATCGCGAAGCAATCCGCATCTTCGAAGAGATCCTCCGCGACAACCCCAATCTGCCCGCGGGATACATCGGAATCGGCGAGACACTCCTCGCGCAGGGAGATCCTGCGGCTGCCGAGCGTGCCTTCCGTCAGGCTCTGGCGGTTTCTCCCGACAACTTTGACGCTCAACTCGGCCTCGGCCGCTCGCTGCACCGGCAGAACAAGCTGCTCGATGCGATCAACGCCTATCACAAGGCTCTGGTGATCGATCAGGACTCTGCCGTCACCAACATGGCGATGGCGCTTGCGTATCTCCAGCTCGACAATGCTCCCGGAGCAATTCCCTTCGCGGAGCGCGCGGTCCGGCTCGATCCTCGCAGCGGCCCGGCGCGCGTCAATCTCGGCGTGGCGTATGAGCGCCTCGATCGCATGAACGACGCGATCACGCAGTACGAGAAGGCGCTCGAACTCATCGAGCCGACCCCGCAGATCCTGCGCAATCTGCTGAATGCGTATGCCTCGGCGCAGCGCTATCAGGAGGCGGCCAACACCGCCGACGCCCTGGTGCGCCTCGATCCATCGAGCGACAACTTCGAGCGTCTCGGGTGGGCCCACTTCAAGCTCGGCGACTTTGAGAAGAGTTCGAGCTTCTATCGCAAGTCGACGGAGATTGACCCATCCAACTGGGTGAGCATCAACGGTCTGGCGGTGAACGCGATCAACCGTTGGCTCCTCTCCGGCCGACAGGATCGAGCCGCCGCCGCCGAGGCCTCGAGCTACTTCCGGCGAAGCCTTCAACTCAATCCCGACCAGCCGAAGGTGGTCCGGCTGGTCACCAGCTACGGCCTGTGAGCGCACCGCACAACGCTCAAAGCGGTTTGCCCGGGCCTCCCGAGTTTGCGGGCGCTTCGAAGCCCGACCCCGGTGCGCTCACGCCGCAACTGGCGGCACTTGTTGCTGGTCGTTCGCTCTCGGAGTCGGACGCAGCCGCCGCGTTCGAAGTGATCGCCGATGGACGCGCCAGCGAACCGGAGATTGGCGCATTGCTCGCGCTCCTGGCCACTCGGGTTCCCACTGCCGATGAACTCGCTGGCGCCGTGCGCGTCATGCGAGGTCGAGTTGATCGCATCCCCACCGCGATTGCGCCGGAGGAGATCCTTGACACCGCGGGAACTGGCGGCGCACCCAAGACCTTCAATGTCTCGACAGCCGCCGCGATTGTGGCGGCGTCGGTTGGCGCCCGCGTGGCGAAGCATGGCAATCGAAGTCGAACGGGCCGCGGGAGCGCGGAAGTCCTGTCGGCAGTCGGTGTGAATGTCGAAGCGGGGCGCGAGGCGCAGGTTCGCTCACTCGAGCATTGCAACATCTGCTTCGCCTTCGCCGTGCATCACCATCCTGCGGCTCGGCATGCGCTTGGCGCCCGCAAGGCGCTGGGCATTCCCACCATCTTCAATCTTGTGGGGCCGCTGGTGAACCCCGCTGGCGCTGAGCGCCAGGTGGTGGGGGTCTACCACCCGGCACTGGTCGACCCGATGGCTGCGGCCCTCGCGCGACTCGGTTCGAGGCGAGCCCTTGTCCTCCACTCCGATGATGGCCTTGATGAACTGAGCATTCATGCGTCCAGCCGCGTGGTCGAGGTCAGGCAGGGCACGATTTCCGAGTGGCGCGTTGATCCACAGCGAGTGGTTCCGCCCGATTCCAAGTCGACCTCCAGTCGTTCGATCAATCCGAGCTCTCTTCGCGAAGCGGCCTCGCTTTTCCAAGCGGTCCTGCATGGCGATGAGCGCGGCGACGCTCGGCGCATGGTGCTCCTGAATGCGGGCGCCGCGCTCCTTGCCGCCGAGCGTGTGCGTGCGCTCGAGGAGGGCATCGCCGCGGCCGCGAGCGCAATCGACTTCGGGGATGCGTGGCGCACGCTTGGTGCGCTCGCCGAGAGCTCCGGGGGCCGGCTGATCGACCTTCGTGACACCTGAACAAGAGGGCCGATGGGACGGAGTAATGGTGTATCTAGATCTCAAGTGAGTAGTTTCCGCCGAATCGCTCAACCCTCCGGGACCCGGAGGCCGCTCGGCGGGCGACCTCCGGCCTGTTCTCACGCCCCC
>JAHBWY010000009.1 GCA_019636735.1 Phycisphaeraceae bacterium | reverse complement strand
GATCAGTCCCTGCTGATACAGCTGCTTCGGATACACTCAGGCCAGATTTGGATCTGCCCATGGATCAGGCCAACGCGCAGCCCACGAACCGTGTCGAGCGTCTAGGTCTACTTCTCCTCAACAATCCGGTACTTACCGCGGTCATTTTTGTTGTTGTTGTCGGCATCCCAATCGTTCTGTCGTTGACGGGAGCGGTCAGTTGGATTGTCAAACTGAGTTTGCCGGATCTACCTCCACTCACCGACCCCGCGACACTTGATTCTGCAGTCTCGCATGCGTCGGCCTCCTCCGAGCGATTCGTCCACCTGCTCAGCGTGGGGCTCGGTTTGACGGCGTCCTTGGTCCTTGGCCTAGCCCAGGCGATTCTGCTCCTGTATGGCTTCGTTGCGCGACACCGCGAGCAGATGCTTGAGATGGCGGATCAGGCAACAGCAGCTCGCGCCAGTTTCAAGGATCAAGGAGACGCTTCAATTGCCGCGTTGTTAACGAGCGCGAAGGTTACGGTAGACGGGGCGGTCCACGAGGTGGTCCGCGAAGTTGGCCTGATGCGGTCGGCTCTTCTTCCACTCAGTCAGCAGGTTGCATCGACGTCCGCTGTGCAATCGGACTGCATCGCTGCCGCCACTCTTGTTGGAGAACTCCTACAATCTGACTCAAGGGAACATCGCGTCATAACGAGAAGTCTGATCCGCGGGTTCAGCAATCGGCTTAGAAGCCACGCAAAGAACCTCTCAGGCGAGGGGGCATTCTTGGATGTCGATGAGCGCCGCGAGCTAACGGAGGAGCTTGCAAAGGCAACCGGTGCATACGCGATCTGCATGACCGATCTTCAGCGAATCCGTACCGGCGCGATGACGTGGCATCTTGAATACCTAGCCCTTCTAGAGAGGCTTCGCTCCGAGCTCCACGCAAAGATTCCATGTATATTCGCGCTAAGCGACACGCCCTCGCAGCCCGCGCTAGCGCAGGCAATAGCAGACCTTCCAGATACTGTTGTACCATATGTTGTAATAGGTCTCGGACACGCTACCGATGCAATGGCGAGCCAACACATTCGATGGTTCTTCGAGCTCGGCCCATTGATTGAGCTATTCGATTCTTCGATCCTTGCGGCCCTCTTGAGCCGGGACCCCAAAGCCCTCGGCACTCGCATCGCGTGGAAATCAACAGCGTTCCGCGTCCGCACAGGGCGGCACTTGACTCCCGAGCTCTCGCATCGAATAACGCTGGCCGATGCCATTCAGTTCGCGGCCAACCAACACAATCAGTCAGTATGGGCCTCAGAGGACGTCGCGAAGCTTGTGCGAGCAGGAGTTGACAACGGTCCGACCTCATCCCTTCACCGCGTACTTTCTCATGTAACCGCGCGAGTCACATCGCCGCCGATCCCTAGTTCGCGCGATTAGCCAAGGCTACGAATGCCTGAAGCCCAGAAGAGGCCGGGGTGTTGAGAATATCGATGCTTCCAAACTCAGCAACTGCTCCATTCTCTAGAAACATGATTGAGTCGGCCGTGTGTCGCGCGAATCCCAGTTGATGGGTTACGTGCAGAATGGTGGTCCCTGATTGCGCCACTTCCCTCAGGGCTGCAGTAAGTGCTACTGCCCGCGACATATCTAAGGATGCGGTCACCTCATCGAGCAGTAGGACACGAGGTTTCAATGCGAGCGCTCGCGCGACTGCAACAATCTGGCGCTGACCGCGGGATGCTTCGTTGGGATGCCTATCGATGAATCCCGACAGATCTAGCCGCTCGATCAACGCGTTGCAGATTTCCTCCGCCTTGCTCCCATGACGATTCCGTGCAGGCAAGAGGAGGTTCTCCCGATTAGTCAGATGAGGCCACAGGAACAGATCCTGGAAGACCATCGTGATGTTTGGCCACAGTTCCTCCTGACTCAGTGCCGCCTCTCCCCCAGGCTCGAGACGACATCCGTCAACTACGAGATGCCCTTGATCAAACCCCTCGACACCACTCAAGACTCTTAGAAGTGTGCTTTTCCCCGTGCCACTGGAACCAAGCACTGCAAGGATCTGACCACTGTCGACGGAAAAACTCACGCCGCCCAGAACCCGAGTGTGTCCGTACGATTTATAAAGGTCGACACAACGAATCATCGTTCAGACACGTCCCTTGTGTAACGATACCGAAGCACGATCGCGGCGATATGAAGAGGGACGCAGACGACGACGAAGAACAGAGCCAAGGCGGTGAATAACTCCACCGGCTTGTAGACCATGGAGTTAATTCTTTGTGCGACGCGGAATATCTCGTTAACAGATATCAACGACGCGAACAGCGATGCCTGCAAAATGACTACGATGATTGAGAGTGCGGTTGGAAGCAACCGGCGAAACATCAGGGGAAGCTTGATTCGAAGAAGAATCTGGCTGTGGCGGAGACCGCAAACCTTTGCAGCAACATCAAACTGCGCAGGAAAGTCGCCTAACCCTAATCTGACAGCGTCTGCGACCAGGATCGCGGTGTAAGCCATTAGGGTGACGGTTGCGGTGAGAAACGGATCGATGACCATGCCGAGCATCGCTTGAGCCGGATAGTGAAGCCAAAACAACACAACGAGCACGGGCACGGCCGCGAATAGCACCGCTATAGCTTGGAGGACTCGCCCCGCACTTCGCGGCCACCTCGCACCTGCCAAGCCAAACCCAATACCTAACGGAAACCCTATCAGCCACGCGATCC
This sequence comes from Phycisphaeraceae bacterium, assembly GCA_019636735.1. Taxonomy (NCBI): domain Bacteria; kingdom Pseudomonadati; phylum Planctomycetota; class Phycisphaerae; order Phycisphaerales; family Phycisphaeraceae; species Phycisphaeraceae bacterium. The sequence continues at coordinate 109,179 of JAHBWY010000009.1, read as the reverse complement.
CGCAAAGCTTCAGGGTCACGGTTAGGCCTTGTAGTAGCTCCCGCCAGTGTTGCTGCAGTACTTGGAGCATCTCGGTGGTATTCGCAACGCAGCATCACTATCAATCTGGCTTGCTATCAAGCGGTGCATACGGCGGCGCTACGCGATAAAAGGCGCCAGGTATCGGCTCGTACTCCCGCAGCACCTCGGCAACCCGACCAGAGCTCTGAAGATCCGCGATTGCAGTGTCAATCATGTTCTTGAACTGAAACTCGTCCTTTCGCATAAGAAACACATTTGCGAACACTCGAATGGGGTGGGTGGACGCTATGTTGCGAATCGAGTTGGGGTTTGCCTGAAGAAAGAGCATACCTTGAGCAGGCTCGGCAAAGAATACATCGATCTTGTTGCTGACAAGATCGAGAAACAACTGCGACTCGCTCGTCAAATTTGGATAGGTGGTCAAAGTGGCTTTGGGGAACTGCGTTTTGGCAATCGACAGAGGAGTTGATCCATCAATTGCCGCAATTCGAATCTCAGGGCGATTGATTGACTCCCAGTTGTCAGCGGGAGTAATGCGCGATTCGTCAGGCCGGACCCAAACACCGACGCCGCTAAAATACACGGGGGCGGATACCGTGGCAGCCTTCCCGCGGCTTGGATTTGCCCAAAGGCCGCCGACGATGTCGTACCGACCAGTGTCCAGTCCTTCGATCAGAGTCGCCCAGCCAACCTCCTCTGCGAATTCAACTCTCAAGCCCGTACGACTCGCGATGTCCTCGAGGAGCGCGGGGAAGATTCCAGTGATTCTCTTGCCGCTAGCATCAACTATCGTGGCGGGCGGATAGGCGACGTACCCCACTCGCAAAGTACCTGTCTGGAGCACTCGGGTGTAAGCGTGCTCCTTGGTCACAGGTCCAGTCGGCGCGACTTGCCAAGTCTTTACTACGATCAGCGACACTGCTAGGGCAACAATCGCCGCAATCACCACGAGCAGGAACGGCGCCGACCTGTTGTTTGGCATGTTTGGGCAACTCCTCTAAACCTTCGACCTGGCGAAGCTCGATGGGGTATTGGCGCTGGCAACCCGTGCGAGCGCATCGGCAATGCTATCCAAGAACTGTCCTCTCGCTCTAATCGCCTCGATTGCCGATTCTAGCGCCTCGCGCTCCACAACAGCGTCATTCCTTACAGTATTAGAGTACAGAGTGGCGCTCAGTGGTCCATGTGTCGCTGAGTCGACCTGAATGTGTCGCTCTATGTACCAGCGAAACATCGACAGGCACGAGTCATTGGGCAAGTTGGTCAGGAGTGTTGATAGCAATCGCGGCACAAGCTCTTCGCGAGCCAGGCACAGCGCTGCAACCCTCGCGTGGATCGGGCCCGTAGCAGACTTGTATGTCGCCTGAACGAACCGTACGGCTGGCGGTGTGGCGCCCACATCGAGCATAGATGGGATCAGGTCGCGAGTGATCCGAAGGCGGGAAAGGAAGGCGTCAATCGATCTCGTCGATGCTCCCGCTTCCTTCATGGCGCCCAGGTAGATCTCAAAGTGACTATGTTTGAGGCCATCTGGGCCAATGTCCGCTTCTTCATCGGCGATGATCGCATTGATCGCTGCCACCGCATCGGTGTCCGCGGGCGGAACCCAAAGGAGCTCGTAGCAACCCAATCCGACCTGGACCGACTTGGCAAGCATCATGAAGTCCCAGACACACCACACATGGTGCTCCATGAACGCGCGAGCACTCTCTAAGTCCACGACCATGGAATAAACATGGTGGTTAGCGACCCTGTCGGCCTCCGCGACAAGACTCACTGAGAGGGCGTCTTTTCGGACTCGCAGGGCGTCTAGAATGCCCTTGAACGGCATCTCTGGGTCGGCCAGAGGCGGGCTGTCAGATGGAGCCATCCCGGTAGTGTACCGGCGTTGGAGGGGCAAGGCGGGTCTCGCGGTACGCGCTGCGGCGTGTCATCCGAGGTCCAGGTTGAGGGCGCTTCGTGCGTCGGCTCTCAGATCCACGGCGAACACCTCAACACCCGCCCCGCCCCCGCGTAAGGACGGCTGCCTTTCGTTCCTTGCCTGGAATCCGAGCCTATTCGACCGACCACGGGTGGTCGCACATTCACCCCCTCTGCGAGGATTCTGCGATGTCGCCGCGACTCGGCCACCACTAGTCCGACGCTTATCTCACGCCGAGCAATGCGACGAGATCGCGAGCATCGTCGCCCGCAGCACCCTCCGACTGCAGGCCCGCATGATTGGCAGGAGCGACGAGCCGGAGGATTCGAACGACCTCGCGCCGACATGGCTCTCAAATCCCTTCTCGGCTCACCCCCTTGTTGACTCGCCTCCGGAAAGAGGTGCGACAACCTTTCCGTACATGCAGATGTAGAGGGATGCCACCCGCCCGTTGACAGCGGGGGCGGAAGGACACCCCCATGCCCGGACGCAGCGGCCCTGCGCGGCCGAGGGCATCACGCGCCCCCACCATCTCGCCACGGCAGCGCCGGAGCGAACTCGCGGCGATCGTCGCGAGCGGAATCGCGCGAGCCATCGCCGCCCGGGCGGAACCTCGCGAAGAGCCGGCAGATCCTGCCGTTGACGGCCTTGCACTCTCGGCGGACTTGAGGCTCAGTGTGCCACTGGCCGTGCCGTTCACGCAGAACGGGCCCGATGTCGGAGAGCACGCATGATCGAAGTCGACTCCATTACCAAGCAGATCGCCGCCCTCGAACGCATGACAGTCGGCCAGCTCCAGAAGCGATACGCCGACGTCTTCGGAGAACCAGCGCGCTCGGGCAACAGGCAGTGGCTCTTCCGCCGCGTCGCCTGGCGGATTCAGGCGCTCGCCGAGGGCGATCTCGCCAAGCGTGCGATCGAGCGATCACGAGCACTCGCGCGCGAACTGGCGCGTGACGCCGATCTTCGCCTTCGACCACCACCGGCCCCGCCACCGACACTTCGGGGCTCTCTCGCCGCCACGGCGCAACTTGCCATCGACCGCGACGGTCGCGTCCCGCCGCCCGGCGCGTTGCTCACGCGCCGCTTCAAGGGCCGCGAGTACCGCGTCACCATCCTGCCGAACGGATTCGAGCTCGACGGCGAGACCTACCGCTCGCTCAGCGCGGTCGCCCACGCGATCACCGGCTCGCACTGGAACGGCATGCTCTTCTTCGGGCTCACGAAGCCCAGGGAGGCGGCAAACTCATGACCAAGCGCCAGCGCGAAGCCGAATCCGATCGCGTGATCCGCTGCGCGGTCTACACGCGCAAGTCGAGCGAGGAGGGCCTGGACCAGGACTTCAACTCGCTCGACGCACAGCGCGAGGCCGCCGAGTCGTTCATCGCGAGCCAGAGGGCTGAGGGCTGGCGCTGCATCCCCACGCGCTATGACGACGGCGGATTCACCGGCGGCAACATCGACCGCCCTGCCGTGCAGCGCCTTCTCGCTGACATCGATGCCGGATTGATCGACTGTGTCGTCGTCTACAAGGTCGATCGCCTCAGCCGATCGCTGCTCGACTTCGCGCGCATGATGGAGTCGTTCGAGAGGCACGGCGTCTCGTTCGTCTCGGTCACGCAGCAGTTCAACACGACCCACTCGATGGGTCGGCTCACGCTGAACATTCTGCTTTCGTTCGCGCAGTTCGAGCGCGAGATCATCTCGGAGCGCACGCGCGACAAGATCGCAGCCACGAAGCGCAAGGGCATGTGGAGCGGCGGGCGCCCGATCCTCGGCTACGACATCGATCGGCTGCCCGGCGGCAACCGACTCGTGGTCAATGCTGCTGAAGCGGAGCGCGTGCGTCGCATCTTCGAGCTCTACCTCGAGTGCGGCTCCGTGTTGAAGACGATGCGACGGCTCGACGAGATGGGCTGGAGGAACAAGTCGTGGACGACCAAGGGCGGCGTGGCCCAAGGCGGGCGGGGCTTTGAGCCCCCGCAGCTTCTTGGTCTGCTGACCAATGTTGCCTACCTCGGCAAGGTGAAACACAAGGACGATGTGTACGACGGACTCCACGACGCGATCGTCGATCAGAACGTGTTCGACCGCGTCGCGGAGACGCTGAAGGCCAATCGCAGCGGTGACGGTCGCGGCAGTGGGAACAAGCACGGCGCGCTCCTCAAGGGGCTCGTGCGTTGCAAGGCCTGCGGCTGCGCGATGATCCACCACTACGCCAGCGACCGGTCAAAGGCGGGCATTGAGAAGCACTACCGCTACTACGTCTGCACGAACGCCCAGAAGCGAGGCTGGAGCGAGTGCCCTGCCCCTTCGCTTCCTGCCCAGGAACTGGAGCGGTTCGTGGTGGACCAGCTTCGATCCCTGGGTCGCGACGACGCGTTGATGGCGGAGGCGGTCCGCGGCGCGCAGGAACAGCTGCGAGAGCGCGTCGACGAGCTGGACGCGGAACGCACGGGCGTCTCCGCTCGACATCTCGCCGCGCGCGATGCACTGCGCGAACTGGTGGACTCTGGCCAAGATCGCAATGGCAGTGCGGCACGTGCGAGCGAGTTGCGCTCCGAGATCGGCGCGCTCACCGCTCAGCAGCGGCGCCTTGATGCTCGACTCACGGCGCTTCGGAACCGCATGCTCGATGAGGATGAATTGGTTGGCGCGCTGGAGGCGTTCGATCCCATGTGGACCGCGCTGGCCTCCACCGAGCGAGAGCGGCTCATCCACCTGCTCGTCCAGAGCGTCGAGTACGACGCCGCGAGCGAGTCGCTCAGCGTGACCTTCCACGCGCAGGACGATGCCACGCTTGAGGAGGTGACATGCCAGACATGACCGTGACCAGGCCGATCCACTTCGCCACTCGATCGCACAGGCGGCGTGAGATCATTGAAGGCGCGCGACCGATCGCCGAAGTCACTGCCGCAGGCCGCGTGCCGCGCATCGCGCGCCTGATGGCGCTCGCCATCAAGATCGAGGACTTGATCGAGAAGAGCGCGATCCCCGATCAGACTGCGGCTGCCCAACTCGGACATGTCACGCGAGCGCGCATGACGCAGATCATGAATCTCCTGCTCTTGGCACCTGACATCCAGGCGGCGATTCTGGAGCTTCCGCGGGTTCGTGAGGGTCGAGATCCGATTGTGGAGACGCACTTGCGGGCGGTGGTCGCCAAGGTCGCTTGGGAGCGCCAGAGACTCCTATGGGCGCGCCTTTCCTCCCCCCACAGCCGTGCTGCGGTCGCGTCCCAAGGTAAACTCTCGCGGCCCCGGGGAGGGGATACAGGGAACAGAGTCCCATGGCCCGTAGAACCACGACAGGTCGATCCGGAACAGTCTGCAATGAAGAGCAGGCCGTGCTTCTCTCTCACCTGCTTGCGCTGAAGAAACCTCAGCTCAAGGAGTTCCTCGACCGGCAGGACATGAAGAGATCGGGGAGCAAGGCAGAGATTCGAGATCGGCTGGACGCCGCGCTGGTCTCCGGCACTCTGACTGCGGAGCAGGTCGTTCAGTTCCTGGATGAGGTGACGCCCTGGGGGAAGCAGCATGTCTTCCTTTACCGAGGACCGACCGATTCCCTCGCCGGGTGGAAGAGCACCGAATCCGTCGAACGGCGACTGAGGGAGCATGGGCAAGACCACCTTTTGAACAGCAGACTGCCGCTCGTGCTCCCGGAGGAGATGACGCTGTCCTCGATTACCCATGATGGCCGCCGCCTACGCGTCACGGCCATCCGGAAGCGACAGTGGAGTGAGCGCCGTCCGGATTACGACGAGGCGAGAGCCAGCGATCTTGGGGAACCGATCCACTTGCGAGCGTTCGTGGAGCGCGTTACTCGAGGGCTTGTGGCGTTCGAGTGGGATCTGACCGCGAACACAGCGATCCTGCAGGTGTCGCAGGTCCCATCAGGGATCAAGTACGAGGATGTCGCCGAGGAGTTCTCCTCGCTCATCGCCGGATGGCTGGACATTTCACGCTTCAGGATTCTGGACTTGCGTCGCGCGATTCGGAGGCTGCACGAGATCGAGGAGAGCGGCAATGGCGAGGCGCGCTCGCACAGGATCAACTATCGCACCTTGGAGGGCCGGAGACTCGAGGTGATCAGCGCGTCGCCCACATGCTCAGTGCTCGGCGATCCAGTCATTGATTCGGGCCTCGCCGCCGTGCGGGAGAACGGCCTCGGTCACCTCGGGAATTTCTACCTGTGCGCCAATGGGGCTGCACAGTGCGCGGCCCCGCACATCGTGAACGGCCATTCGCCGCCGGCCGCTCAAGAGTTTCATGTGATCATCATTGGCTACCGCAACCGAGTTCGCCTCATGACCGCGAACGACGAGGATGCAGTGCGACATGTTCTTTCGCGAATCCGATCTTATTGCGCGTGAACATCCTGACTTGATTCGCGAGGTCGAGCGACTTGACGCGCGCCTCGCCACCGTGCGGTCTCAATCGCCGCTGAGGCCGAAGGACTTCGCTGGCGTGATCAACGCGGAGGCGAATCTCGTGGAGTCACTCTTTGAGCTCCTTGCCGAGCATGGCGTCGTTGCGGCCGACGAGATGGTCGAATGTGACCGCTGCCAGATTCTGAACTCAGCCGATGCCTTTCGCCGTGCGATCGCCGACGAGGACCTCTTCGAATGCGCCGGCTGCGGTGCCGCCGTTCCAGCTCGCACACAGATCGAAGTCATCTATCGGATGACGCCGACATCGCTCGCATTCGCGCTTGCGGCCAGGTCGGCGCAGCGCCCTCCGCCCTCTCAGACGACAGTCCCGACGCTTGCGGAGGAGCCCCTGAGCGATCGCGCACAAGAGGTGCTTGTCGCAATGCTCGATCTCGGCGCCATCGATTCGGATCGGCGCCAATCCACCGAGATGATCGCGAAGAAGGCCAGTGATGGCGACGCCAACGCTCTCAAGGCGGTCATGAGTGACCTGAAGACTCGCGGCCTGATCGTGACCAAGACCGGGCGCGGTGGTGGATGCTGGCTCACGACGAGCGGCCACGCGCGCGCAGTGAAACTCCGCGACGCCGTCGGAAACTCCGCAACTGTTTAGACACCCTTTGCGCACCGTTTTTGCCCGTGGGCAGAGGCAGACTCCTCGCACTTCGGACGCCATGCCGGCGATCCGCAGCATGAGGAGTCGTCAATGTCAGAAGCAGCCGTCGCGAACCACCCAGAGTCCGAGTGCAGGCCAGCCCAGTCCCCGCCTGCTGTTCCAGCCAAGTCCGAACCGCTTCGCGGAATTGACCCGAGCGAGCTGATCGACTCCTTCGTCGAGGACCGCGTCCACTACCTCGTCGACAAGATCGGTGAGGCATACCGCCTGACCCATCACGATCGCGAAGACCTCTCACAGAGCCTCTTCGCGGCGCTTTCCGGCGCGGCGCGGCGCTACAACCCCGCCAAGGCGCAGCAACACACCTTCGCGTGCCGCGTCCTTCTCCGTGCAGCAGCCCACGAGGCCCGCACCATCCGGAACGCTCGGCGGAATCCAGCGCGATCGCCGCTCCTGCTGAGCGATCTTCAGCGGAATGGGCGCTGTCACCAGCTCCATGCACCGCGATGGACGGAACCAAGCGCCCGCGATCTTGCGCTTGACCTCCGCACGAGTCTCTCCCGTCTCAGCCGCAGGCAGCAGTTCCTCGCCGAGGCACTGAAGACGCTGCGCGTCTCCGAGATCGCCGCAGAGAAGGGTCAGCATCGGAGCACCGTGCATCGCGACCTTGCTGCCATGCGGCGCTCGCTCACGACCGCTGGGCTCGATCCCTCACTTTGAGATGTTCGACGCGACGGTTCCGCAGGACCTGCAGATGTAGAGGTCGGTGCGGTTCACGCGCGTCGATTCACCCACCCGCACCACGGTGCCACTTGTTCGCTTCGGCCAGGGCGCCTTCATGCGTGAGATCTGGCCGAGCGACCTTGAACCCACAGCTCAACACGGATACGCAATGCCACTACTCGACACCCTGATCACGACCACGACTCCGGCGCCGCCCAAGATCATCTGCTACGGCAGCGCCGGCGTGGGCAAGACCACTCTTGCCCGCGATGCCGACGCGCTCCTCATCGACTGCGAGAACGGCGCCGGCGCGATTCCCGGCCTGACGCGCACGCCGTTCATCAAGAGCTGGCCCGAGGCATTCGCCTGGCTCAGCGAGATCGAGAGTGCGCCACCCGAGGGACTCCAGGTCATCGCGATCGACACATTGGACTGGCTCGTCATGCGTATTGCCGAGTTCGTCGTGATGGACCTCGACAAGAAGAGTCGCGGCGAAGTCACGAACACGCTGTCGAGCGCCCATGGCGGCTACTTCAAGGCGCGCGAGATCGTGCAGAACATCGTGAGCCGCGAGCTGCTTCCGTTGCTGAATGCGATCACTGACCGCGGCATCGCCATCCTTCTGCTCGCGCATGCGACGAACACCAAGATGACGACGCCGGAAGGCTTCGACGTTCGTCTCGCAGGACCTGATGTTCCGCCGTGGATCGCGCCCATCTTCATCGAGTGGGCGGACTGCGTGCTCTATGCATCGCGCGAGGCAGATGGAACGCGCGTGGTCACAACCGAGGGGACCAGCACAATCACCGCGAAGAACAGGTACTCGCTCCCGCCGCGCCTGCCGCTCGCGTGGAACGACCTCATCAATTCGATCCGTCACGGCGTTGCCCCCGCTCCCGCCCCCGGCCCGGACGCGCCCGCCACTGTCTGAATCACACACACCGGAGACCCACATGGCCACACTCAACAACTTCGATGCCAACCAAGTCGATCCCGCCGCGCAGTTCGATCCACTCCCCGCTGGCAAGTACATCGCGGTCATCACCGAGTCGGAGATGAAGCCCACCAAGGCCGGAACCGGCCGCTACCTCCAGTTTGCGCTGCAGGTAACCGAAGGCCCGTTCCGTGGTCGCATGGTCTGGGCGCGACTCAACCTCGAGAACGACAGCGAGATGGCGGTGAAGATCGCTCGCGGTGAACTCAGCGCGATCTGCCGCGCGGCGAATGTGATGCAGCCGAGGGACTCCGTCGAGCTGCATGGCGTCCCGCTTGAGATCACCGTCGGGCTCAAGCGCCGCGATGACAGCGGCGAGTTCACGAATGTCATCAAGGGCTACGCGAAGCGACCCACGCCCGGCACTGGAGGCGCCAACGCTGCCGTTGCTGCACCGACTTCCGGGCCGCGACAGCCCGCGCTTGCGAGTTCGACGCCGCCGTGGAAGCGATGAGACGACGCGCGCTCACCCTTCCATTTCCGCCGTCTGTCAATCGCTACTGGCGGCATGTCGGACCCCGCGTGCTGGTGAGCCGCGAGGGGAGGCGCTATCGCGAACGCGTACGCGCCCTCCTCGCGGCGGTGCGGTTGAGCCCTGACCTATCCACCTTCCGAGGTCGCCTCGACATGGTCGTCACGCTGCATCCACCTGATCGCAGACGCCGCGACATCGACAACTCGATGAAGGGCCTGCTCGATGCGCTCGAGTACGCGGGCGTCTACGAGGACGACTCGCAGATCGACCATCTCACCATCGATCGCGGCGCCGTCGTTCCTCGCGGCTCCTGCACCATCGACATCGTGGAGACCTACTGAATGGAGCTGCGCCCCTATCAGCGCGAGGCTGTCGACGCGGTGTGGAACCACATCGCGACCAGCACCACGAATCCCGCGATCGTCCTGCCGACAGGCTCCGGCAAGACGCATGTAATCGCCGAGATCTGCCGCGATGCCGTCACCAAATGGAACGGACGCGTCGTCGTCCTTGCGCATGTTCGAGAGCTGCTCGACCAGGCGGCAAGCAAGCTGCGACTCGTTGCGCCCGACCTTCCGATCGGCGTCTACTCCGCTGGACTCGGTCGCCGCGATCTTGGCTATGCGATCACGATCGCGGGTATCCAGTCCGTCTACCAGCGTGCTCATGACCTCGGTCCGCTTGATCTCGTCATCGTTGACGAGGCGCATCTCATTCCACCAGACGGCGAAGGGATGTACCGGCGCTTCCTGGCTGACGCGCGGGACATCTGCGACCACCAGCGCGTCATCGGGCTGACGGCCACACCGTATCGAATGAAGACGGGCATGATCTGCGGCCCTGCACCGCAGCATGTGCTCAACGAAGTCTGCTTCGAAGCAGGCGTGCGCGAACTGATCACGCAGGGCTTCCTCTGTCCGCTGCGGAGCCGCGCAGGCAAGGCGGTCGCCGACACCAGTGAGCTGCATGTGCGCGGCGGCGAGTTCGTTGCGGGCGAGCTCGAGGACCTGATGGACAAGGACACGCTCGTCGAGGCGGCCTGCGCCGATATCGTCGCCTCCACAGCCGACCGCTTCTCCGTCCTGATCTTCTGTTCCGGCGTTCGTCACGGCGAGCATGTCGCCGCTGTCCTGCGAGCTCGACACGGAGTCGAGTGCGGATTCCTCGATGGCAACACGCCGACCAAGGATCGCGATGCGCTGATCGCCCGCTTCAAGTCGGGCGACCTCAAGTTCCTCGCGAATGTGAATGTGCTGACCACCGGCTTCGACGCGCCGAATGTCGATTGCGTCGCGATGCTGCGGCCGACGCTGAGCCCGGGCTTGTACTACCAGATGGTCGGCCGTGGCTTCAGGCCGCATCCGGAGAAGTCGGAGTGTCTCGTCCTCGACTTCGGCGGCAATGTGCTCCGGCATGGGCCGGTCGATGCGATTCGACTTGCCGATCCGAACGCCGGTGATGGCGAACCGCCTGCGAAGCAGTGTCCCGCTTGCGATGCACTCATCCATGCTGCGTACGCCGTCTGCCCGCACTGTGGTCATGCGTTCCCGCCACGCCAGGTGGTGAAGCACGGCGCCGAAGCGTCTGATGCCGACATCGTCACGGGCGCGGCAGGCGTCGCGCGAACCGAGGAGCGCGTCAGCGCCGTCGACTATCACATCCATTTCAAGCGCGACAATCCGAACGCGCTGCCGACGATGCGCGTCGAGTACCGCGTCGGCTGGAACCGCTGGCATCGGGAGTGGATCTGCTTCGAGCACCCTCGGAACGGCATCGCACGCAAGAAGGCCGAAGCATGGTGGAGCAAGCGATCGAATGAACTCGTGCCAAGCACCGTCGAGGAGGCGGTCGATCTCGCTCGCGCCGGTGCTCTTGCTCAGACGCTCGGAATCACCGTTGAACGCAAGCCGGGCGATCAATGGGACCGCGTCGTTGATCACAAGCTCGGTCCGAAGCCGCCGCGCCTCGAAAGCGAGGATGGCCTGCCCGAGACCGTGCCACCGTCGACGGATGATCCGGGGGTCGGGGAGATCCCGTTCTGATGACGAGCAACGCACCGACCTCGGTGAACGGCTCGCTCGGGATTCATGCGCGCACATGCGTTGCGGCCGGACTCTGTGCTCTGCCAGCGCTCAGGCGCGGTGATGAGAAGCGCGTGGCGCTTCGGCGCTGGAAGACTTACCAGTCGCGATTGCCGTCCACCGATGAAGTCGACTCGTGGTTCAAGACGGACGCGGCCGCCATGTGCCTGGTCTGCGGCGCCGTCTCAGGCCACCTCGAGATGATCGACTTCGATCTCGGCGGCGAAGCCTTCGACGCCTGGCGCAGCGCCGTCGAGCAGACGAATCCGGGTCTGATGGAGCGACTCGTCATCGAGTCGACGCCGTCCGGCGGCAAGCATGTGGTCTATCGATGCGAAGCGCCGGTGTCGGGCAACACGAAGCTCGCGCAGCGCCGCATCGTGGTCGGCGGCGCCGAGTCCGTCGTGGTCGGTGGCAAGACGCATGTGCCACGACAGAACGCTGCTGGCGAGTGGTTCGTCATTGTCACCATGATCGAGACCCGCGGTGAAGGTGGGCTCTTCCTCTGCGCGCCGTCCGAGGGCTACGAGATCACGCACGGCGATCTCCGCGCGCCGCCTCTGATCACCGCGGACGAGCGCGACATCCTGCTCGGCTGCGCATGGGCGCTCGACGAGATGCCAAGGCCCATGGTCGACGGCATCGCGAAATCATGCGGCAATCAAGAGGAAGCGAAGCGGCAGACAAGCGGAAGCGAACACGCAGCGGCGAGCCGCCCTGGCGACGACTTCAACTCTCGTGGCGACCCCCGCGAGACACTGACGAAGCACGGATGGACGCTGGTCAATCCGGGCGAGAACGAGCACTGGTGCAGGCCGGGCAAGTTCGCGGGCACGAGCGCGACCCTCAAGGACCGCGTCTTCTACGTCTTCTCGACGAACGCGCCGCCGTTCGAGGCACACAAGGGCTACTCGCCATTCGCCGTCTACGCGCTGCTCGAGCATCACGGTGACTTCAACTCCGCCGCAAGCGCGCTCGCGGCGCAGGGCTACGGCGCTGCCGACCGGACGCATGGCGTCGATCTCTCGGAGTTCATCACGCCAGCGCCGCCGCCAGCAGAATCACCGCTCGTGCCAGCGCCGCTTGCCGTGCGTGAGCTGGTCGCTGCCTACCCGCAGCTCCGGCCACCTGTGATCCACGGCCTGTTGCGCGAGGGCGAGACGATGAACATCATCGCGAGCCCGAAGACCGGCAAGAGTTGGCTCACGCTCGACCTCGCGATCGCCGTCGCCACCGGCCGTCCCTGGCTCGGTCGCTACGAGACGGTCCCCGGCAGCGTCCTCATCATCGACAACGAGCTGCACCGCGAGACGAGCGCTCACCGCATCCCGCGGGTCGCCCATGCACGCGGCGTCGCCATGCGCGAGATCGACGAGCGGATCTTCGTCGACAACCTCCGAGGTCGCCTCCAGGACATCTTCACGCTCGCGCCCTACTTCGCGGCGCTCGAGCCCGGGCGCTTCAAGGTCATCGTGCTCGATGCGTTCTATCGCTTCATGCCCGCGGGCGGCGACGAGAACGACAACGGCACGATGGCGAACATCTACAACCGCCTCGACGCGTTCGCCGACACGCTCGGCTGCTGCTTCGTGCTCATCCACCACTCGACGAAGGGCAGCCAGTCTTCGAAGAGCGTGACCGATGTCGGCGCGGGCGCCGGCGCGCAGAGCCGTGCGACCGACACGCATCTCGTGCTGCGCCCCCACGAGGAGCAAGGCGTTGTCGTGCTCGATGCCGCGGTGCGTTCGTGGGCGCCCATCGAGCCGACCTGCCTGCGCTGGTCGTTCCCGATCTGGACCGTGGACGACGCACTCGATCCTGGCGCCCTCAAGCCTGAGCGTCCCGCGAAGCGGAAGGAGTCCAAGGAAGACGAGCCCGCACCGGCGCCGACTTGGACCGTCGAGCGGTTTGTGCAGGAGTTCATCGGGACCGAGGCGCTCACGCTCTCTGACCTGCGTGAGACGGCTGCGCATCAGCCGGGGCTCTCATGGCGGCGAGTTGCTGACTTCGTGGCCATCGCCGAACGGAGGGGAATCGTCGAGCGCGTCACGCTGCCTGGTCGGGGTGGACCATCGGGTTATGTCATCGCCGGAGGTGGCGAGTGACCACGCTCAAGCACCCGAACCTGAAGCGCGAACTCGAAGCGCTCCGAACTCGAAGCGCGCGCAAAGTGGCGTTTTCGCGCTCGCGCTTCGGGTTGAACTCGAAGCGCGCGCACCCCCCCATACCCCCCCAGCGGGTGCGCCGCGAGTTCGCGGCGACCCGCGAACTCGAAGCGCGTGCGCTTCAAGTTCGCGCTTTGAGTTCGGGTTGTCGTAGGTACTACCAGCGCGACGACTGCCAATTAGGCACGTGGGAACAGTCGCCAATAGCAACTGACTTTATTTCAAGGTGCCGAACGCGGCGCGGTCGCCACCTGGCCCACCACGATCGCCCCCGTTGCGGAGGTAGCGCGGGGTCGCCCAGTCGCCGCCACTGCGCCAAGGACGCGCCCGTTGGCGGCGTGTTGGCCCACTTCCGACTCCGAACTCTGACCGCCCTGACCAAGGGCAAGGACGACACATGAAGATCGAACTTCGTCCGCTCACTGACATCACGCCCTACGAGGCGAACCCGCGCATCAATGACGACGCCATCGATGCGGTTGCCGCTTCGCTCAAGCAGTTCGGGTTCCGCCAGCCGATCGTGGTCGACGTCGACGGCGTGATCGTTTGCGGGCACACGCGCTGGAAGGCGGCACAGAAGCTCGGCCTCGAGAAGGCGCCGGTGCATGTCGCCAAGGACCTCACGCCAGAGCAGATCCGCGCATATCGCATCGCCGACAACAAGACCGCAGAGCTCGCCGAGTGGAACATGGATCTGCTTGCGATCGAGCTTGATGCGCTGCGGTCGATCGATGTCGATCTCGAGTCGCTCGGCTTCGACGGGGACGAGCTCGCGAAGATCTTCGCGGGCGACATGAATGACGGGCTCACCGATCCCGACGATGTGCCCTCGCAGCCCGACGCAGCGACGACTCATCCGGGTGACCTGTGGCTTCTTGGTGATCACCGACTCTTGTGCGGCGACAGTTCGTCCGTGGCGGACCTCGATCGCTTGCTTGATGGTCAGCCGATCCACCTGATCAACTCCGATCCGCCATACAACGTTCGAGTTGAGCCGCGCTCGAACAACGCGATCGCAGCAGGGCTGTCATCGTTCGCGGGAACACCGGCGACGCACCATCAGAAGTTCGACAAGGCGCGGAACCCCGACTCAAAGGCCACGCACAAGAAGCTGCGCGCGAAAGATCGACCGCTCGCGAATGACTTCGTGACGGACGAAGCGTTCGATGTATTGCTCGATGCGTGGTTCGGCAACATGGCGCGCGTGCTGCTGCCGGGACGCGGGTTCTACATCTGGGGCGGCTACGCGAATCTCGGCAACTACCCGCCGTATCTCAAGAAGCACGAGCTGTACTTCTCGCAGGGCATCGTCTGGGACAAGCAGCATCCGGTGCTCACGCGCAAGGACTTCATGGGCGCGTTCGAGATCTGTTTCTACGGTTGGCGCGAAGGCGCCGCGCATCTCTTCCTCGGCCCGAACAACGCGACCGACCTCTGGCATGTGAAGAAGGTGAACCCGCAGAGCATGGTGCACTTGACGGAGAAGCCTGTCGAGCTCGCGGTGCGTGCCATGCAGTACTCGTCGCGCTCGGGCGAGAACGTGCTCGACCTCTTCGGCGGCAGCGGCTCGACGCTGATCGCTGCGGAGCAGACTTGCCGTCACGCGTTCCTCATGGAGCTCGACGCGCTCTACTGCGATGTCATCGTTCAGAGATGGGAGAAGTTCACCGGCCGCAAGGCTGAACGGATTGCGCCCACGGCGACCGCGTCCCCGGAGAAAGCGCCAGCGAAGGCTGGCGCGGGAGTGAGCGAGTGATCGTGACCGGATCAGGTCGCTGGCAGTCCAGCCGCGCGGCGGAATGCGGCGATGGCAGCTTCGACGCCGAATCCATCGGCCATCGAGAGCCGGTTGTCGATCGAGCGCTCGCGGAGGAGCCCGAGTCGCTTCAGGCACTCGATCGCGACGAGACATCGCGTCCATGTGCGACCCGATGGCGCTACGAGCTCGTCCGCCACGAACCAGCCGTTGCCGTGCGGGTCCGCGTCCTCCTCGATCGTCTGGGCGATGATCTCGATTTCATCGAGGTCGATCGAGTCGGCGCGCTCCTCGCCGTCGGATCTGGTCGACCGTCGAACGAAGCGCTCCCCCTCGAAGGCGTAGCTCGGTTCGGTGGATTCCTCGGCGGCGGTGATGGCCCGCTCGAGCGCGTCCCATTCTTCGCAGGTATCCGAGTCGTGCCGCCGCGCCTCGGCGAGTTCGGTGGCCGCAGCGAGAAGCAGTCGCATGACGGTTTCGGTGCGCGTCATCGGTCAAGCCTCCTCTCCCCGCGCCGCGGCGGAACCCGGCGACCCCTCGCGGAGCGCGTGCCACTCGATGAGGGCGTCCTCGTAAACGAAGTCGCTTGCGGCCCGGTGCCGTCGGCCATGCACCGGCTCGATGCAGCCGCGCTCCTTGAGGAAGGCCATCGCGACCATCACCTGCGTGAAGGGCGCGCCGATCGCCGCGCGAATCTCTTCGCCGGTGAATGTGCCGGCACCGAGTTCCTCGATCGCGAAGGCGACGTCGTCGTAGACCTGCTTGGTGCAGGTGTGCTCGTAGGGCGTGCCGCGCTTCGGCACGACGCGCCGCACGAGCATCTCGAACGGGATGCTGAAGGTCTCGTCGCGCACCGATCAGCCCGCCTTCCCGTTCGTGGCGATGAAGAGGCCGCGATCGGTCTTCCTGAATCGCGCGTCCTTGCCCTTCGCCTTGATCTCGCGAATGAGCGCCGCGTAGAGCGTCGCGTGCGGCGTCTTGCCGCCCGGGCTCTTCCAGAGATCGCGCTTAGCCATTGCGTCGATGAGGGCGCCCGCGGTCATGGGCTCCTTGGCACCGGCCAGCACCTGTGCGGCCGCGTCGAGCGCGCTCGTGCGCTTCGCCTTCTTGGTCTTCGGCTGCTTCGCCGCCTTGGCCTGCTTCGCTGGCTTCGTCGTTGCGACCGCTCGCTCGCTCGGCGCCGCGCCGTCCTTGCTGGTCGCGCGCTCGTCGCGCTTCTTCCCGTGGGCGTTCTCCTGATCGGCAGCCGCAATCGCCTTCAGGTTGGCCTCGACCTCCTTGCGTGCGTTGGCGATCGCCTTGCTCGTGGCGGGGCCGCCTTTGCGGGCGGCGGTCTTCTTCGTGCTCTTCTTGCTCTTGGACATGTTGTCACTCCTGTTGCGGGCTGTGGATGGAGACTCCGCGCCGCGCCCGCGTGCGGCTGGAGCCGGTTGTTGCTTGGTCGGTGGTGCCTGCGTGAGGATGGTCACGGCGCGTTGGCCGAATGCGATGGCGAGGCGATGGCCGCGCTTGAGATCAGAGAGCAGGTCGTCCATGCCTCCGAGCGGAAGCGCAATGCCGAAGTCGTCGCCGCCCACGAGTTGCCGCGCGACCTCGAAGGCAGCGGGGTTCATCTCTGGGTCGCATCCGTTCACGAAGGCACAGACGCAGCCCGACACTCCCCCCGGCAACGGGGGCTCGTGCTTGATGTCGTCGTGGCAGAGGTAGAGCCCGTGGTCATGCGCGAGCATCAGCGGCTTGCCGCCTTTGACCGCCGCCTCGACCATCCTGAGGACGAGCGTTTGATCTGTGAAATGAAGTCGTGGCATGGTGGTGCGTCTCTTGGTGCTCTTGGAAACGGTGAAGCCCGCGTTGAGCGGGCTTCAGGTGGCGGGCTTGGTCTTCCGTTGGCCGACCGCGTCGAGGTAATCGAGCAGGTCACTCAGGTGCCACTCCTCTCCGTCGACGGCGTGGTGCTCGTCCGGGCCGCGCTCGCGGTCGTGGTCGATCTCGAAGAGTCGGAAGCAGCCGGAGACCTTGGGGTCGATCGCCCATGTGCGGCCGTCCGGAGTCACGACCTCGATCGAGAGGACTCGCGTGCCGTTTCGTCGGGCGAGCGCGCTCGCGGCCTCGATCGCCAGTCGGGTGGTGGTTGGTGTCAATGCCATCTCAGTTCTCCTTCGCTCCTTGAGTCTCAGATCGCGTCGTCGAGGAAGCCCTCGACCGCCTCGCGGCCCATGCCGCTGATGAATGCGACGGTGTCGATCAGGTCGCTGCGGACCTTGCCGAGGTTGCCGGGGAAGCCCCAGTTGTTCGGCGCGGCCTTCGCGCGCTCGGCGTGCTTCGTGAGCTCCATCTGGAGCACATCGATCAGGCGAGCGATGTCGTTCTGGTGGCTGGCGAGCGCTTCGGCCGCTGTTGCGTTTGTCTTTGGCATGGTGGTCTCGATGGTGCGTGGTGGTCAGCGGCTGGTCACGGCGGCGAAGGCGTCCGCGAGCGCCTTGAAGGGGCGTGCGGCGTCTCGAATCGCTGCGAGCGCTCCGATCGCCATCTCGACCTCGGTGGCTCGCGTCTGGAGGATGCCGCAGGTGTTGGGCATCTCGTCGCGGTCGAGTCGGCGCTGGGCCTCGTCGAGATCGCGGCGTGCGGACTCGATCGCCTTCGCAACGCGCTCGTGCGCGTCCTCTTCGAGAGCCTCGAAGGTGCGAAGGGCGTGCTGTGCGGCAAACATGGTCTCGTCGTTGGTGATGCTCATTGCGTTCTCCTGCGTTCGTGGTTTGCGTTCGCTGCCGGGCATCCGGGGCGTCCGACGATCGCGTTCGCGTGAGCGACACAAGGGCATGACCCGCGCGATCCATCAAGGCGACTGCGGCCACATTCCGGCCGGAACCGCCCATGTCGCGCGACATGGCCGCCACAAGGCGCTACATCTGCGGCAATGGTCCGAGGTGTCGCATGGATTCCGGGCATGAGTGACCAAAGGCGAAGGAGCCCTGCATCGCTTGACATCGACGACCTCGTGCGGCTTCTGCGCGCGTCCGGCTCGCGCCAGATGAGCGCCGAGCGCGTGCGTGCGGACATCGACGCTGGTGCGCCGACGAATCCAGACGGCACGATCAACCTGGTGCACTACGGCGCGTGGCTCGTGCGCCAGGTCATGGCATCGGAGGCGCTTCGTGGCCACTGATGTCCAACGCCTGCGCTCTGGCGAGCTTTGCCGACTGCTGAACTCGACGCCGCTCGGCGAGTGTCTCAATGAGCGCCCGTTCCACCGGCATCGAACGCGTGCCGGGCTTCGCATCGCAGCCGACGGCGATCCGCAGCGGATCAATCTGCTGCGCTACCTCGCCTGGCTCTTCGATCAGCGCCACGCCCCCCCGGCAGCAGGTGACATCAATTCAACTTCCGCGCCGGGGTATGAAGCGCATCGCGATCGGATGCGGCTTCGCGCATCGCTTGAGTCAATCTCGGGGCGCGACGTCGGTGAACTGCCCGCAGTGCAGGACTCGGTGCGGCGAAGCGAGTGCGAGCGCAACTTCAGAGGCTTCTGCGAGCGATACCTGCCGCAGACATTCCACCTCAAGTGGTCGCCGGATCATTTGAAGGTGATCTCGAAGATCGAGACGGCGGTGCTCGATGGTGGCCTCTTCGCGATGGCGATGCCTCGCGGCTCCGGCAAGACATCGCTGTGCGAGACGGCGTGTCTCTGGGCGCTCCTGTACGGACACCGCGGGTTCGTGGCGCTCGTCGGTAGCGACGAGGACCACGCCGCGAACATGCTCGATTCGATCAAGGCTGAGCTTGAGAACAGCGATCTCCTGCTCGCCGACTTCCCCGAGGTCTGCTATCCGATCAGGAAGCTCGAGGGGATTCACCAGCGCGCTACGGGCCAGCTCTTCCAGGGAAAGCAGACACACATCGGCTGGACCGCACGCGAGCTCGTGCTACCGACGATCGAGGGCTCGAGTGCCGCGGGTGGGATCATTCGCGTCGCCGGAATCACGGGCCGAGTCCGTGGCATGAAGTACAAGCGGCCTGACGGCGGCGCCGTGCGTCCGTCGCTTGTTCTGATCGACGACCCGCAGACAGACGAGAGCGCCCGCTCCCCATCGCAGTGCGAGACGCGCGAGCGCATCCTCTCAGGCGCGATTCTTGGACTCGCTGGCCCAGGCAAGAAGATCGCGGGACTCATGACGCTCACGGTCGTGCGCCCTGACGATCTGGCCGACCGCCTGCTCGATCGCGACAAGCACCCGGCCTGGCAAGGTGAGCGCACGAAGATGGTGTATTCGTTCCCGACGAACGACGCGATGTGGTCGCGCTACGCGGAGCTGCGTGCTGCCGGACTTCGCGCTGACGCTGGCATCGCCGGTGCGACCGCGTTCTATCGCGAGAACCAGCTCGCGATGGACGACGGCGCCGTGATCGCATGGCCCGAGCGCTTCAATCACGACGAAGCCTCAGCCATCCAGCACGCGATGAACCTCCGCCTCCAGGGCGAGGCCGCGTTCTGGGCCGAGTACCAGAACGAACCACTGCCTGAGACGAACGCGATCGACGACGACCTGCTCACTGCGGACGAGATCGCCGCGAAGACGAACGGCCATGCGCGCCGAGAGGTCCCGATCGGATGCACGCGGCTCACGATGTTCGTCGATGTCCAGGGCAAGGCGCTCTTCTGGATGGTTGCCGCATGGGAGGACGACTTCACCGGATACCTGATCGACTACGGCACTGAGCCGGACCAGAAGGCCGCGGGCGGCCACTTCACTCTCCGCGACCTGCGATTCACTCTTGGCGACATGGCCCCGCGCGCCGGGCTCGAAGGTGCGGTGTATGCCGGCCTCGAGCGTCTGATCGAGTCGACGGTCGGCCGCGAGTGGCGGCGGGACGATGGCGCGATGGTCCGCATCGACCGCTGCCTGATCGACGCGAACTGGGGCGCGTCGACGGATGTCGTCTACCAGTTCTGCCGCCAATCGCCGCACGCCGGGATCGTCATGCCGAGTCACGGCCGCTATGTCGGCGCGTCCAGCATTCCGTTCAGCGAGTACCGCAGGAAGCGCGGTGATCGAGTCGGACTCAACTGGCGTGTGCCGACGATCACGGGACGTCGCGCCGTGCGGCATGTCGTGTTCGACACGAACTACTGGAAGAGCTTCATTCACGCGCGCCTTGCGGTGCCGATGGGTGATCCCGGAAGTGTGTCGCTCTTCGGCAGGACGCCCGCGGCGCACCGGCACCTGGCCGACCACATGCTCTCCGAGTACCGCGTGCGCACGGAAGGGCGCGGTCGCACGGTTGACGAGTGGAAGATGCGGGTCGACGGTCTCGACAACCACTGGTTCGACTGCGCGGTCGGCGCCGCTGTCGCAGCATCGATGGAGGGCGCTGTGCTCTTTGGCACTGGCGCGTCGATGCCAGCGAAGCGCCCGCGCCTGAAGCTCTCCGCGCTCCGGAGGGATCGATGAACAGTCGCGAAGCGAAGCATCAGACGAAGGAAGACCGCGGCATCCGCTGCCCGAAGTGCGGGTGCGGGCACTGGCGGGTCATCTACACGCGGCCGTCGTTGGGGGGGCGACTGAGGCGTAGGCGAGAGTGCCGACTCTGCGGGCGACGACTGACGACCGCAGAATCGGTTGTCGCGTAGCTGAGCATTCAGCTAGAACTAGCGCTCAGCGGCAGCCGAGGTCGCGGTGAACGTCGGCGTCGAGCCCCGTGTCGGTGCGACGCATATGGAATCCGTAGGGCGATGCCGCATGTCATGAACGCGCGCTTGCTCACTAGAGTCCTCGGTGCCCTTCACGCCCAACTCGAGCCTCCGGGTTGCGAAGTCCTTGAGTTTGAGCATCCTCTGCTCCCTGGTCATGCCATTTCGGTCGCCTTGGTTCACGAGCATCGCTTTGCATTCCACTACTGGTTGCAGTGGGGACTGCCGCTTGCTGAGAGTGGAGCTAGGCCAGACTTGGTAACGCTCGACTTTCACGATGATGTCGGTGGAGAGTGCGACTACGACCCGAGAACCCTCGAGCGCCTCGATGTCTCAGATCGCAACGAGATCGCCATGTTCTGTTGGGCAGGGCTGAGACTGCTGAATGACGGCCATGTGGCACCGGCCGCGCACCTTGGCGCGATCGGCAATGTGCATGCGGTTGTCCGACAGGGCTGGTCTCACGATCAACGGGAATCCGAACGAGTCCAAGTCATCCGCGGGCGCCGTGGTGGCCGACACACTGTTCGGTATCACCGCAGCCCGAACACTCTGATCAGGTGCTTGTCGCAGAACGGGTCCTGCTCGAACACCATCCTGGACATCGATCTTGATTACTTCACGCGGGATCACAAGTCTGAGGTACTCAATCATCAGATCAGACTCTCCGACCGTGCCGTGAAGCACACCCTCAGTCGACACAGGCCGCTGATGGCACATCTCTGGCCAACCGTTGTGGGGATCACGATCGCCCTTGAGCCGAGGCACTGCGGCGGTTGGAGGAATTGCATGCGCAACCTCGACGCAGTGCTGCGCGCACTTTTCCCAGGACAGCGGCGGTGATTGTCGGGCTTGGGGATGTAGGGCTTCACTTGCTCTTCATGTCCAATCTCAGGCCAAACGGTCTACCGGTGTAACGATCTGGAACAAGTCGAGGCACACATGCGACAGCTCCCCTGCTGCTGCAGATGTAGAGGGCATCGGACTCCACGATGCCCCTGCCTGACGCCAACCTCGAACAGAAGATCCGTGACGCAGCCGCTGGGCCGGCGCGCGCCTCGAACGAGACTGGCTCGGTCGATCAGCAGCCGCTTGGCGAGCTGATCGATGCCGATCGGTATCTCGCGTCGAAGGAAGCTGCGACGAACCCACGCAAGGCGCTGCGCTTCACGAAGCTGGTCCCGCCAGGAGCGGCCGGCTGATGGGCTTCTTCCTGACCATGCTGGGGAAGCTTGCGGGAGCCGCTGGCGAGAAGCCGCGAACTGCCCCCGGAGTGTCTGGCCGTCACCGGGTGATCCGTAACCGTTCGAGTTTCGGCGTCCGATTTGGAGCCTGTTCAAGAGGTCTCGTGACGCGATCATTCGCTGATGCGTGGACGATCGACTGATGCGGAGCGGCGGCGCATCCTTCGGGATTGGAAGCGGAGCGGTCTGAGTTCGCACGACTTCGCGCGTGTCTGCGGCGTGAGCCATGCGTCGCTCTACAAGTGGAAGCGTGAGCTCGGCGCGGCCGACAGCAGGCGATCTCCAGCGTTCGTCGAGGTCGTGACGCCAGTCTCGGCACGCGCGGAGACCGATCTCCCTCGGGACGGAGCAGAGTCCGGTGTCGAGCTCGTGTACGGCGCGACGCTGCGCATCCATCTTCGTTGTGGATTCGATCCTGCGACGCTTCGTCGCGCGATTGAAGCGCTCGCACACTGAGCGCGACGCATGCTGCTCCTTCCCGCCTCGGTCCGCGTGTACCTCTGCGTCGAGCCGACCGACATGCGCAAGGGATTCGACTCGCTCGCGGGAATCGTTCGCGAGCGCTTCGGCGACGATCCGCTCTCGGGGCACCTCTTCCTCTTCGCCTCGAAGCGCGCCGATCGCCTCAAGATCCTCTGGTGGGACCGCGACGGGTTCGTCATCTGGTGCAAGCGCCTCGAGCGCGGCACCTTCCGCGTGCCGGCGGATCTGCGCGCGCAGCGCGACGAATCGCGTGACGGCGCACGGATCGAGCTGCCGCGCCGCGAGCTCGCGATGCTGCTTGAGGGACTCGATCGAAAAGATCTCAGATTCTCGCGAAGATTCAGTGGCGCGAGCTCGAGTCCGTGACATGCTGCCGCATCGATGGTGACGACGGCGCAGATCGAGGCATTGACCGACGAGCAGACGCTTCGCGATGTGGCGATGCGCATCATCGCCGAGCGCGACGCTGCGCTTGACCGCGCGGTCAAGGCAGAGAGCGAGCTCGCGCTCACCCTGCACAAGCTGAGGCTCCAGCTCGCCGCGCGGTTCGGACCGCGCATCGAGAAGCTCGACGCGAAGCAACTCGCGCTCTTCCATGAGGAGATCCGCAGCGCCCAGTCGAGCACCGCGGAGGAGACGATCCTCGTTCCGGCGCATCCGCGATCCAGAAGTGGCCGCAAGCCGCTTCCCGATCATCTCCCGCGCGAAGAGGTTCGCCATGATCTCTCCGCGGAGGAGCGTGTCTGCCCATGCTGCCACGAGCCTCGTGTCGAGATCGCACGCTCAGAGCGAGAGATCGTCGAGATCGTGCCTGCGCAGGTGAAGGTCATCCGTCATGTGCGACCGGTCTACGCCTGTCCTTCGTGCCGAGGGCAGGTGGTCAAGGCGCCAGCGCCCGCGCTTCCGCTCGGCAAGAGCTATGCCGGTGCGAGTCTGCTCTCCTTGGTCGCGGTCAGCAAGTTCTGCGACCACGCGCCGCTGTATCGCCAGGAAGGCATGCTCGCGCGAAGCGGACTCGACCTCTCGCGCTCGACCCTCTGCAACTGGCTTGCCGAGGGCGCCGACCTCATCACGCCGCTCGTCGAGCTCATGCGAAGCGAAGTGCTCCAGTCGAGAGTGATCCAGACCGACGACACGCCGATCCCCACACTCGGCCTTCTTCCGGGTCGAGCGAAGGAGGGACGCCTGTGGGTCTACCTCGGCGATCGCGAGCATCGCCACGCGGTCTTCGAGTACTCGTCTTCGCGTGAGGGCAAGTGGCCGCAGCAATGGCTCAAGGACTTCAAGGGCTTCCTGCAATCCGATGCGTTTGCCGGCTATGCGCCCTTGCATGCGCCGGACGGCCCGCTGATCGAAGTCGCCTGCTGGGCGCATGCGCGGCGGAAGTTTCACGAGAGTCGCGATCTCGCCCCCGGCTTCTGCCTCGATGTGCTCAATCGAATCGCCGGGCTATACGCCGTCGAGAAGGAGGCCCGCTCCGAAGACCAGCCCGATCGGGCGCTCACTCCCGACCAGCGCGCCGCGCTGCGCCGCGAGAAGTCGAAACAGGTGCTCGAAGATCTCTTCGCCTTTCTCGAATCGAAGCGCGACGAGTATCTGCCGAAGAGCCCCGTCCGCGCGGCCATCGAGTATGTGCTCTCACGCCGCAACGCATTTGCGCGCTATCTCGATGACGGTGTGCTCGAGATCGACAACAACGACTGCGAGCGTTCGCTTCGGTGCGTGGCGATCGGCCGCAAGAACTGGCTCTTCGCCGGCAGCGCCTTCGGTGGCGAGCGTGCCGCAAAGTGGTTCACGCTGATCGCGTCCGCACGCATCGCCGAAGTCGAGCCGTGGGCGTGGCTCACCGATGCGCTCGCACGACTTGCACAGCTCCGCGATCAGCCGGCGTCGGACCAACAACGCGAGCACGAGCTCCGCGCGTTGCTCCCGGCCGCCTGGCTCGAATCCCATCCCGCCGCAAGACTACCGCTCGCGCGCTGAGCTGTTGAACTCCGTTGAGCCTCCCCGAGATCGCGGTCAACCCGTCGATTCTTGGACGCTTACGGTGATCCTTCGCGCCGGATTCGACGCCGCGAAGACGACCGACGAGAACCGCCGTCACTGGTCCGAGGCCGATCATCTCTCCGCCGATGCCGCTGCGACTCCAGAAGTGCGGCGCATCCTGCGCGCTCGTGCTCGCTACGAGGCCGCGAACAACAGCTACGCCAAGGGCATCGTCTCGACGCTCGCGAACGACTGCGTCGGCACCGGCCCGCGTCTTCAACTCCTCACCGACAACCCGGCCGCGAACACCGCGATCGAAGCGGCGTTCATGCAGTGGGCGAAGGCGATCGACCTTGCAGGCAAGCTCCGCACGATGCGGATGGCGAAGGCGGTCGATGGCGAAGCGTTTGCACTCCTGACCACGAATCCCGAGATCCAGAGCGAGGTCATGCTCGACCTGCGGTTGATCGAGGCCGATCAGGTGACGACCCCCTCGATGCGCCTCTGGGCGCTCTCGAAGGACTCTGCTGTCGACGGCATCGAGTTCGATGAGTTCGGCAATCCGACGTTCTTCCACGTGCTCCGCGCGCATCCGGGCGCGATGTTCGGCATCCCATCGATCGACTTCGATCGCGTGCCTTCCTCCGGGATGGTGCATGTCTATCGCGTCGATCGTCCTGGTCAGTCGCGCGGCATCCCTGAGATCACGCCCGCGCTGCCTCTCTTCGCGCAGCTCCGTCGCTACACGCTCGCGGTGCTCGGCGCCGCTGAGACCGCCGCCAACTTCGCGGGCACTCTCTACATCGAGGGTCGAGGCGCCCAGCACTCTATAGGTACACTACACCAGAGGCGCTGCTTGCTCGCCCGCATGCACGCCTTGGAGAGCGATGCTTCATCGTAGTCAATGACTCTCGTGCGTAGGAACCTATCGGGAAGAGCGACGCAGCGTGTTCGCACCGGCTCCGACCTTACTGCGCGGTGTATGCTGTCGTCGCGTTGACTACAACTCCCCCGCCGCCAGCCGAAACCACCGTCCCGACAACCACGATCTCGGACAGCTCCTTCATTCCACGGCGGCCCTTCATATCGGTGCGGAGGATCTGGCCTTTGGCGTCCACCACCTGCACCGTGACGGAGTTGGCGAGGATGTCCTCTTTGGTTTCGCAGCAGTAGTCCCAGGGCTTGGAGCACTGGTCGTCGGGGTTCTCGTTGCAGGCCTTAAGCCCGCGTCCCATGAGCGTGAAGACGGCCCGGCCCGCGACAAACGGCTCCTTGCTGCCGCCGACGCGCCCGCGGAGCACGACCTCGTCACCGACCTTGAGAGTCCCGGCCATGCGGGCCCCCGACACGTCCTTGGCTGTCTCCGGCAGCTTCTCGACAAAGAAGCCGCTCGGCAGCGGAGCCTTGGGCACATGCATTGAGACCGCCGTAAGCACCAGCGCGTCGTTCCCATTGGCGGTCTCGACTTTGCCCGTCACGAACACCTCCGCGCCCTGCTTGAGCCCGTGCTGGCCATTGAGCCCGGCGCGTAGGGGCCTGCCTACGGCATCCACAATCTGCACCGTCGCCCGCCCTTCGGCTGGAATGTCGCACGCCGTGTCGGGGAGTGTGTCCGAGGGTGGGCAGCAGCCCTTGCGGGTTGACTCATCCACCAGCGTGAACATCGAGCGGTTCTCCACGAACGCGTCCTTGGACATTGCCACGTTGCCGCGCACCGTGATCGTCTCACCGACCTTTGCGGACTTCATCGCGGCGGTGATTTCCAGCGCGTTCGCCGGAAGATCCGGCTTGAGCAACGTCTTCACGTCCGCAACGCTCTTGACCTGCGCCATCGCCGCCGTGGGCGTGAACACACCCAGCCCCGCCGCGCCGCCCAGCAGCATGGTAGCGATCGCCATCGCCCGCACTGTACCCGTCACCACTGTCTTCGCCGTTTTCATGTCAAAGCTCCTTGAACAAACTGTTGGACTCTACTCGCCTCGCGACACGCGCCGCGCCGGCATTCTCGCTTGCCATCACACTGCCTTGAGCGCGACCGGGATCGTCGGCCTGAGGCATCGAATCGCCGGGGGCAACGCGCCCACGACGCCCAGGGCTAGGCCTGTCAGCAGCCCCAGCCCGATCACCGTCTCATCGATCATCAGCCCAAATGCCCCCATTGAGAACCGCACCGCCAGCCCGTCGAGCATGAACACACCCACCGCGCACGCGATTAGCCCGCCCGCCGCCGTCGCCAGCGTCGATTCCTGGATCATCGACCAGACGATCGCCAGCCGTCGGTAGCCGATGGATTGGAGCGTGCCCAGCTCGCGGATACGCGAAGCGAACGCGGCGTACATCGTGTTCAGCCCGCCGAAGAGCCCGCCCACGGCGATCAGCCCCGCCGTCACCCACGCGACGATTTTGATCGGGCCGAAAAAGTCGGCGAGTTTGCCGTAGTACTCGCGCTCGGTCATGGGCACGAGTTCCAGGTCGGGCCGCGTCTTGGCGAAGGCCGCGATGTCGCCGAACTCGGCCCCCTCGCCCGTCTCCTCGTTGTAGGGATCGAGCGTGAGGACCACGCACGAGATGGTCTCGCGCTTGGTGGCGGTCATGAGATCCGCCAGAGGCAGCCACACCTCCGCCTCGACGACCGTCCCCGGCGCGCTGAAGCGCCCGACGACTTCCCACGGTCTGCCGTCGATCATCACTGCTTTGCCGACCTGCAAGTCGATCTCGGCAACCCCAAGCACAGTCGCCGCCATCCGCCCAACCATGACTTCTTCGGCTCCGGATTCGGGCCAGCGTCCCTCGGTGAGCGATACCGATTCGTGGACGAGGGCCGCGGCGGTGGTGACTCCTCGCATCATGACTTGTCGTCCCTTCGGCCTGGGCATCGAGGATGTGCTCGAGCCCTGAGCGGCAGCGGCCTGCACGCCGCTTGATTGGGTCGTGGTGCTCGCCGCGGCACCCACTCGGACCGGCAGCATCACATGCACCTCGGGCGAGACATACGCCACGCCCGCGCGGGTTCGCACGCCTGCGACGCTCGCCGCGAGCACCCCCGGCACGCCCGCCTCGATCTCGGAGCGCTCGACGCTCTCCTCGCTCCCCGCGCCCATGAGGATGACATTGTGCTCGCCGCCGGTGGTCCGCAGCGCGCGGCTCATGCCGTTGACAAACCCGCCCGCGACCAGGATGAGCAGGACGACCATCGCCGCTCCAGCGACAGAGAGAAACAGCCGCGAGGGCGATCGCCCCAGGTTGCGGACGGCATAGGCAAAGGGAAGAAGTCTCATGAAGTCCTTTCTCACACTGCCCGGAAGCAGGACGCGATCTCACGCCGCCCGGCTCGCCACCCGGGCACCAAGCCCGCCACGATGCCCACGCCCGCCGAGATGATGAGGCCCCAAACCAAGACTGACCACGACGCGCTCACGCCGATCGACAGTCCCTCCTGCGAGAGACTGAAGTTGCCGAAGTGGACCACCGACAGGGCGATGCCTGTGCCGATCGCGCCCCCGAGCGCGCCGATGAGCATTCCTTCGCTGACAATCAAACGGGCGATGAGGCCGGAGCGGAACCCCAGCGTCTGCAAGACCGCGTGCTCCTTGATGCGGTCCTGCACGCTGAGCACGATGGCGTTGGCCACCAGCGCGAGGACGGCGGCCAGGCACCCCCAGCCCAGCCACTGCGTGAACTTCACAATCTCCACGATGTCGGCCCCGGCCTGCGCGACGAAGGCCTTCTCGGGGCTAGTCATCGTCGGGTCGGCCTCAGTGCGGAACTCGGCGTCGATCGCCTCAGCCACCTGCTCCATCTTCGCCGGGTCATCGACGCGGACGGTGAACTGCGTCACGCTCCCCAGCCCGCCTCCCTTCCCTGCGGCCTGCTGGAGGAAGTCAAGATGGACGTAGGCGACGTTCTGGTCTTGTGCTTCCGGCGAGCGGATGATCCCCGCGACGGTCACGGTGATGCCCGAGGCGTCGAAGGACTGGCCAACCTGGAAGCCGCGCCGCGCGGCGAGTGTCTCGCCCACAAGGGCCGAGTCGGAGCGCTTCTCCCACTCGGCGACCGAGCCGGCGATCAGTTGCCACTTAGTCGCCCAGCCCCTGGGACCAACCAGTTCCTCGCGGGGCACGCCCCGGAACGTGACGACATCCAGCGAGGCACGGCAGTTGTTCACCACAATCTTGACCGGCACCGCGCTGACCACGCCCGGGATCTTCTCGATGCGGTCCACGTAGAACTGCGGCAGACGGCTGGCGGCGGGGCAGAAGCGGTTCTCGCGGTAAACCACTAGCCTGGTGTCCCCCGCGGCGGTCTGCGTCGAGCGGCGCACGCCTTCCTGCAGCGTCTGCACAGCAATGAACAGGAACATGGCGATGGCGACGCCGGAGAGCGTGAGCACGCTGCGGACGCGGTGCCGCCAGAGCTGCTTGACGACGACAGGAACGAACTTGGGCGCGATCATGGCTCAGGTCTCCTGCGGGACAAGGGGTGCACGGCGGGCGGCGAGTTCGGCGGATTCGATGAGGCGGCCCTTTTCGAGGTGCAGCGTCCTCTTTGCGTACGCCGCACTCTTCGCGTCGTGGGTCACGATGATGAGGGTCTTGCCCAGGTCCTCGCAGAGTCGGACCATGAGGTCCATGATCGCCTGCGCCGACTCCTGATCGAGGTCGCCGGTGGGCTCGTCGCCGACGATGATGGTGGGGTCGGTCACGATCGCGCGGGCGATGGCGACTCGCTGCTCCTGGCCGCCCGAGAGCTGGCGCGGATAGTGGTCGTGCCGATCGGCGATGCCGACGAGTTGCAGCGCGGTCTGCACCTTCTCGTGGCGGTCTTTGGCAGACATTCTGTGCAGCAGGAGCGGCAGCTCGACGTTCTCATAGGCCGTGAGCACGGGCACGAGGTTGTAGAGCTGAAAGACGTAGCCCACGTTCACGCTCCGCCAATCGGCGAGCTTCGACCGTGACAGCGTGGAGATGTCCGTGCCGCCAATGATGAGGTTGCCCCCGCTGGGACGGTCGATCCCGGCGATGAGGTTGAGGAGCGTGGTCTTGCCGCTGCCCGAGGGTCCCATCAGGGCGAGAAAGTCGCCCGCGGGAACGTCGAGGTCGAGCTCCTGCAAGGGCGTGATGGTATTGTCGCCCTTCTTGTACGTCTTGGTGAGCCGGCGGCATTGGATGAGTGGCGGGCGAGAGGAGTTTGTTCGATGGTTCGTCTGGTTGGTGGTCATGGTCGGTTCTTTCGGGCGGCGAGCCAGTTGCCGGTGTGGTCGGGAGTGGTGCGTCACGGGGTGGTCGGAATGGGCACCGCTGCCGTGGCAGTTCTTTCACCAAGCACCTTGAGGCGCGTCCCGTCTTGAATGGCGGGCGACGGTGGCGGGTCGAGGATGACGCGGTCAGTGAGGCGGAGCCCGCTGGTCACGACGACGAACTCCTCATCGGCCGAGGGTGCGGTGGAGATGTCTCGCCGTCTGGCGACGGAGCTGCCGCCGCTGATGTCCACCACCCAGACTTGGCCATTTCCTTCACCCGTTGAGGTAACTGCAGCGGTCGGCACCAGCAGCGTCATGTTGCCGCGGTCGCCGTGAACAGAGCCTGAACCGCCCCCTGTGCTCGTGCCGGATCGCTGCGCGGCGGTGGCGGGCGCGTGGAGTTTGACGCGGGTGAGCATTTCCGGCTTGAGAATGGGTGAGGGCTCGTCAATCGCAACCTTAAATTGCACGGTGTTCCGCTGGATGTTGGCCTCGTGCACGATTCGCGACACGACGCCGTTAAATGTCTGGTCCGCCAATGCTTCGGTGCTGACCGTGGCCCGCGTGCCGACGTTCACCTTGGCAGCGTCCGCCAGCGGTACGTCCACACGCACCTGCAACTTCGCCGGGTCGTAGACGCGCAGTACCGCTCCCATCGTGGCCCCGCTTGGCCCCGCGTCCCCGCCCTTGCCGCTCATACTGATCCGCGAACCCGGCTCGACCAACCTGGCGAGCACCACGCCGGCGACGGGCGAAAGAACCTCCATCCGCGCCAGCCGCAGCGCGGCCTCGTCGCGCAGCACACGGACCGCGGCGTGTGCCGCCTTCGCTTGCGCAAGGGCGGCCTGGGTTTCGATCACCATGTTCTCCGCTGTGGCGACCTTGGCCTCCAACCCGCCCAAGCGGATCTCCATCCGGCGGAACGTACCCTCGCTCAATCCGCCGACGGGGACCAGCTCACGCTTGCGAGTCACCTCGTCGCGCAGTTCAGCGGCGGCAGTTCTCTCCACTTCGACCTGCGACTCAACGGTCGCGAGCGCCGCGCGAGCGCGTGCAACATCTGTGTCGCGCTCCGCGACGGTCGCCTCGGCGGCGCGGAGCAAGAGTCGGGCATCGTCGTCGATCAGCCGAGCGATCACCTGCCCAGCCTCAACGCGCTCGCCCTCCAGAACCAGAACCTCCTTAACCACGCCCTCCGCGAGCGCAGGCACGCTGACGGCATAGGGCGCGGGCTCGATCCACCCGGGCGCCTGCACTGCGACCGGCCCTAACGGTGCGTTGGCAGGCGTCTCCGCTAGCTCTGGTGTTGCCTTCACGCTGTCAACTGGCGGGACTGAGACGGGGCCTTCCTTCGGGATGGTCGCAGCGACATACACCTCCAGCCGTGGCTGGATCGCATCGCGGGCGGCGTACGCGAGGAGCCCGCCGGTCGCGAGCAGCACGGCACCCGGAACCAGAAGTCTCGTGGCCCATCTCGCCTTGGGGCGAGCAATCACCGCGGTATTCCCGGGCGATGTGGCTGCCGATTGGCCTTGTTGTTCTTCTGTGGGCTGCGGAGCTCGACGGAGCGCCCGCAGATCGGTCTGCGATGGAGTCATGCGTCTTCCCTGCAAAGCGGCGGGTGCCTGTGACGTACCCTCGCGCGCGTGCAACACTTTGACGCTCGCGCGGGGACAGTTCGGACGGCGTGCGTCCGTTGCAGGGATGTACTAGATGAGCAGCGCGCAGTGCCACCGCAGCGCTTCGCGGTTGGCCCTTACGAACGGCGGGTCCGCCGCCCAGCCGGACGGTGCCGGCGCGTCGTGAACTTCCAACAGCGGCAGACTCCAGAGCACCGCGAGCGCGATCGTCGCCAACTCGTTCGAAAGCTCCTCAAGTACCGGAAGGCTTGCTTCGGCCTTCGCGCCCGTGCCTGCCGCTGTGCCTTGGCACGACGGGCACGAGGGACACTCACCGGGCGGCCTAGGATGATCGTTGCTCGGTGCGTCCTGCCGTTGATCGGGAGCCGGGTCGCCCGGGCATTCGTGGCAGCAGGACTCCGCATTGGACGCCGCTGAGTGACGACCATCGCAGATGCTTCCCGCCAACGCCATCGCTTGGCAGCAGCACAGCGGCGTGACCACGCCGATGAGCAGGGCGACCAAGATGCGGAGCAGAGGGTGACGCATGGTGTCCGTCAGTATATCGGCCAAACTCGCGGCCGGTTCAGTAGACGCACGATTTCAGCGGCTGTTCGATCCCCGCAAGGCCGCCGAACCCCTCCGCCACCCCAACAGCCGCAGCCCGTTCCCGACGACCAGGAGGCTCGCTCCAACGTCCGCGATGACCGCCATCCACATCGTCCCGCATCCGGCCAGGGTCAGGGCGAAGAAGACCACTTTGATGCCGATGGCGAGCGTGATGTTCTGGGCCAAGATCGCGCAGGTGCGGCGCGAGAGTGCGACAAACTCGGGCAGGCCGCGCAAGTCATCCTGCATGAGGGCCACGTCGGCGGTTTCGAGTGCGGTATCGGTCCCCGCCGCGCCCATTGCGAAGCCGATGGTGGAATTGGCCAGGGCCGGGGCGTCGTTCACGCCGTCGCCGACCATGCCGATCGCGTCCCCGTGCGCCTTTGTGAGGCGCTCGATCTCGGCGAGCTTGTCCTCAGGGAGCATCCCGCCCCGGGCCTCGTCGATGCTGACCGTCGAGGCGATGGCCGACGCGGTGGACTGGTTGTCTCCGGAGAGCATGAGCGTCTTGATGCCCATGTCGTGCAGCGACTTGATCGCCTCCACACTGCTCTCGCGAGGCGTGTCGGCGACCGCGATCACTCCCAGCACCGCGCTCGCCGACGCAACGACGACCGCCGTCTTGCCCTGCACCTCGAAGTGTCTTAGGACGGCCTCGACCTCCAGCGAGCAGACCTTTCGCTCCTCGGCGAGGCGGTGATTGCCGACGAAGTACGGTTCGCCCGCGATTGTCCCCTCGACGCCGCGGCCAGTGAGCGACTTGAACCCCTCGACGCTCGCCCGCTCGCCGCTCCACGCGGCGACAACCGCAATCGCCACCGGGTGCTGCGAGAGCGCATCCAGGCTCGCGGCGATCCGCAGCACATCGTCCTTACTCGCACCGCCGATGGGTTGCACGTCCATCACATGTGGCTTGCCCTCGGTGATGGTCCCCGTCTTGTCGAGCGCGATGACCTTTAGCTTGCGGCCGTTCTCCAGGTGTACGCCGCCCTTGATGAGAATCCCCCGCCGGGCCGCCGCAGTCAGGCCGCTCACCACCGTCACTGGCGTCGAGATCACCAGGGCGCACGGGCACGCGATCACCAGCAGCACGAGCGCCTTGTAGAGCCACGGGTAGAACGGCTGGTTAAACGCCAGCCAAGGCACCACCGCGACCATCACGGCGACGACGCAGACGATCGGCGTGTAGACCCGGGCGAAGTTGTCCACGAATCGTTGCGTCGGCGCGCGGCTTCCCTGCGCTTCTTGCACGGTCCGGATGATCTTGGCCAGCGTGGTTTGGTCCTTGCCGCCCGAAGTTTTGAACTCCAGCGCGCCCGACTCGTTGATCGTGCCCGCAAAGACCTTGTCGCCGATCTTCTTGTCCACCGGCACGGACTCGCCCGTGACCGGGGCCTGGTTCACGCTCGACTCGCCTGCGACCACCACGCCGTCGAGCGCCAGCCGCTCACCAGGCTTCACCTGGACGACCGTGCCGACGGGCACCGCGCCCGCGTCGGTGGTGCGCCACGAACCATCCGGCTGCCTGATGCTCACCTCGTCAGGGGCCATCGCCATCAGGCCGCGCACCGAATCGCGGGCGCGGTCCAGGGCCTTCTTCTCGATCAGCTCGGCGAAGGCGAAGAGGAAGACCACCAGCGCGATCTCCGGCCACGCGCCGATCACCGCCCCGCCGATCACCGCCACGCACATGAGGAAGTTGATGTTGAGCGTGAAGGTCTTGAGCGCGATCCAGCCCTTGAAGAATGTCTCGCGGCCCCCCAGTAGCATCGACGCGACCGATGCCGCGATGATCGGCCAGGAGGTCTCTTCGACGCCCGCGAAGTACGCCGCTTCGCACCCCGCCGCGAGCACTCCCGAGAGGATGAACGACCCGTGTTTCATCCACCACGGCCGCCTGTCATCGACCGGCCCCGCCCGCGCGGCATCGGTCGCGCACGCGGCACCTCCGCAGGCGGCCCCAGCGGGCGCGCCCTCCGCGTGCGCTTGTGAGCCGTTCGCGCCGACCGTCTCACCGACCGCACCGGCAGCCGCGATGATCGTCGGCGTCATCCCCACCGAGCGCACCCTCGCCGCGAGCGCCTCGCCCGCCACGCTCGCCGCGTCGTGCGTCACGGTCATGCGCCTCGTTACCACGTTGCACTCCACCCGCGCCACCCCCGGCAACCCGCTCACGACCTTCTGGAGCACCTGCTCCTCGGCGGCGCAGTCGAGTTGGTCAATGGCGAGGATGGTCTTGACGGTTGCCATGAACCAATCCTTGCCAGCGGTCCGCGCCGCCGTCTTTCAACTCAGCCGGACCTGATTCCAAGCCGCCGTGAACACATTCCAGGTCGTCTGGAATGCACTTCGGGTCGCCCGCAGCGTCTTCCAATCCCCCGGAAGCGTGTTCCCACGCGCCGGGAGTGTGTTGCAGCTCATACGCAACCGATTCCAACCGGTCTGGAATGAACTCCAGCCGATTCGGAATCGAGCGGCGTGCTTCCCCTCCGGCCCGACGTCGCGCATCGGCCGCGTGGAGCCGCCCCCTACCCGCCATTACTTCTTGATCGCAAACCCGCCGACGGACTTGCCGCCTTTGCCGTCGTCGATCTCGATCCAGAGTTGAGCGCCCGCGGGGATGGGATCGGGCACATCGGCGTGTGCGTGGAACTCCGCGCCGCCCCCGTCGGCCTTCTGCTTCATCGCGCCCTTGCCATCCTGTGAGCCGATCCACACGCGGACGGCTGCGGGGCGGGCCGTGCTTCCTGAGAGCTTGATGTCCAGGTGAGCCTCGTTCCCGGCCTTCACTTCGCCCGAGACCGACACGGTCCACACGCCGATGGTGGCCGTGCCAATCGCTCCGCCTTCGCCATGCCCGTGATCGCCGTGGTCACCGCCGGCCTTTCCGGCTCCACCCGCGGGCGCTGTGGCGGCGGGCTTACCGTGGTCGTGCCCATCGCCCTCCTTGTGGTCGTGGTCGTCGTGGTCCTTGCCCTTGCACTCGCCGCACTCCCCATGCGCGACGAACTTGAGGGTGTTGCCTTCGCGGAGCCACAGGTGAGCCTCGCCGTCGTCGGCGGTGACGAAGTACTGCGTGTCGGCGGGAGCGCGCTGCGCGGCCCCCTGCCCCATCATCGTTGCGACAGCAGCGGCGAGCGCGGTGCCCGCGACAAGACCAAGAACGATGGACGAGCGATTCGGATTCTTCATGGTGCTACTCCAAAGCAAGGCGGCCGGGCGCGTGCCGCCGGGACGTGTCTTCAGTGTTCCGCCCGACCGCGCCGCCGGGACGGTGTGCGACGAGCGCACGGTCTACGACTTGAGATCGAACCCAACGATGTGCTTCTCGCCCTTGGCAGTTTCAACCTCTACCCAGAGTTTGCTTCCGACGGGCAGCGGCTCGGGCACCTCGGCGTGCGCGTGCCAGCCGTCACTCTCGGCCTCGGCCTTGGCCTTGATCGAGCCCTTGCCGTCTTGGCTTCCAACCCACACCCGCACTGCGGAGGGCTTGCCGACGACGCCGGACACGCTGATGTCGAACGTCGCCTCGCCGCCCGCGGTCACATCGCCCTCGCGTGCGGCCACGATCGTCATGTCGCCCGCAGACTGGCTGCCCAGTTCGGTCTTGGGGCCATGGCCGTGGCCGTCCGTGTGATCGTGGTCGTCCCCGTCTTTGTGGTCGTGGCCGTCGGCCTTTGTCTTTCCGGTTGTTCCGGCGGCGGGCTTGGCGGGCGTCTCGGACTTCTTCTCGCACGCACTCATCGACAGGGTAAGCGCGAAGGCGGGAAGGGCGAGAAGGAGTTGGATAGTGCGAACCGTGTTCATAGGACAGTCTCCTTGCGATCAGGTTGAGGGAACGGACTTCTTGGCGGAACGACGCAGCAGGCGGGCGAGCAGCCCCGAACGATCCAGCGCATCTCGCTTCACCCTGAACGCCAGCGCGTAGCCAGCGGGGACAACGAACAGGTTGAGGAACGTGGACGACACCAACCCTCCCAGCACGACGATCGCCAGCGGGGCGAGCAGTTCGCTGCCGGGCTTGCCCTTGGCGAGCGCCAAGGGCACTAGGCCGAGCATCGCGGCCAGGGCCGTCATCAAAATCGGCACCAAACGCTCCAAGGATCCCTGGATGATCGAGTCCCCGATCGACTTGCCTTCGCGCTCCTGGAGATGGTCGTAGTGGTTGACGAGCAAGATGCCGTTGCGGACAGCGATGCCAAAGAGCGTCACGAAGCCCACCATGCTGGCGATGGAGATAACCGGTGCGATGTAGCGTGAGGACGACAGCCCGAAGAGTGCCCAGGCGTTGCCCACGATCGACGGGCTCTCGGTCAGAAAGATCGCGACGATGCCTCCAATGAGCGCCAGCGGCAGGTTGAGCATGACCAGCAGCGCCACGCGGGCCTTGCCCGTAGACAGCTGAAGCAGCAGGAACATGAACACGGCCACGCCCGCCCCCATGATGAGGATCGTGCGGCTGGCGGACTGCTGGGCCTCGAACTGCCCGCCGTAGTGGACGGTGTACCCCGCCTTCTGCACGATCGGGTCCACCTTGGCCTGCACTTGCGCGACCAGCTGTCCGAGGTTGTACCCGTCGGCGACGTTGGTCGAGATGACGGCCTTGCGCTGAGCGTTCTCACGGGCGATGAGGTTGCTGGTCTTCTCCGGCCCGATGTCGGCCACTTCGCGCAAGCGGACGATGGCTCCGCCCGCGCCGCGCAGTTGCAGGTCCATGATCTGGTCGATTCGGTCCCGCTCGCTCTCGGCCAGGCGCACGACCATTTCGTACCTCCGCACGCCCTGATTCACCTCCGCGACAGTCTCGCCATAGAGCGCCTGCTGAACCTGTTCGGCGGCAGCCGCGGGCGAAAGCCCCGCGGCGACAAGGTCCTGCGGGCGGTAACGGATCGGCAGCGAGGTGATCAGGATCTCGCGGTTGGCGGCGACATCTCGCGTGCCGGGGATGGGCTTGATCGCCGACTCGATCTCCTTGGCGAGCGAGCGCAGCACGTTGAGGTCTTCACCGTACACGTTGATCGCGATGGCCGCGGGCGTGCCCGACAAGACGTGACTGAGCCGGTGCTCGATGGGCTGGCCCACCATCGTGGTGATGCCGGGGATGTTGGCGATGATGCGGTCAATCGCGGCGCGGACCTTGTCCTGGTCCACACCCGCCTTCATCGTCACCTCGATCTCGGAGCTGCTCACGGGCTCTGCGTGCTCATCGCGCTCGGCCCGGCCCGTGCGCCGCGTGACGCTCGACACGCCCTCGATCTGGACAAACTGGGCCTCAACTCCCACGGCCAGGCGGTTGCTTTCGACCAGCGATGTGCCCGGGGGGGCGAGCAGGAAGACCGTAAATGTGCCCTCCTTGAACGCAGGCAGGAACGATGTGCCGAAAGTGGACATGAGCACCAGCGAGGCGACGGTGAGCAACCCCGCGCCCCCAAGCACCACGCCGCGATTGCGGACGCTCGCACGCAGGGCCGGTTCGTAGCGGCGTTTGAGCTTGCGCACGAGCCACCCGTCATGCTCGCCGTGGCCGCCCGCGGCATGCCCGTCTTTAGACTTCTTGCCGAACGCGCCGGCGAAGAGCCACTTGCACAGCGCGGGCGTGACCGTCAGGGCCACGATCAGCGAGGCCATGATCGAGATGATGTACGCGATGCCCAGAGGCTGAAAGAACCGGCCTTCAAGCCCCTGCAGGAACAAGAGCGGCACGAAGACCATGCAGATGATGATGGTCGCGAACACCACCGACGATCGGATCTCGTTGCTCGCGTTGTAGATCACCTCAACGAGGCCTTTGCGCTCGTCCTCGGGCAGCCCGTCGTTCTCCTTGAGCCGCCGCAGGACGTTCTCCACGTCGATGATGGCGTCGTCCACCAGTTCGCCGATCGCCACGGCCAGTCCGCCCAGCGTCATGACGTTGATCGAGAGGCCCCACGCCCACAGCAGCAGGATCGCCACGGCGAGCGAGAGCGGCAGAGCGGTCAGCGTCACGATCGTGGCCCGTACGTTGAGCAGGAACAGGATCAGGATGACCGCCACGATGATGCTCGCCTCGATCAAGACCTTGACCACGCCGTTGATCGACCGCTCGATGAACCGCGCGGCCCGGAAGGGGTCCCGGTTCAGGACCATGCCCTTGGGCATGGCCGCCTCGGCCTGATCGAGCACCCGGTCGATCTGCTCGGTGAGGTTGAG
The DNA here is from genome assembly GCA_019636735.1 of Phycisphaeraceae bacterium. Lineage (NCBI taxonomy): Bacteria > Pseudomonadati > Planctomycetota > Phycisphaerae > Phycisphaerales > Phycisphaeraceae > Phycisphaeraceae bacterium. The sequence continues at coordinate 70,937 of JAHBWY010000009.1, read as the reverse complement.
GGTGTTGGTTCCCGGGCTCTTCTGAACGCTGATGACCACGCCCGGCAGCGCCCGGTCGGACGCGGTTCCCCGCTTGGGCGAGGGGCCGAGCCGCACGTCGGCCACCTGCCCGATCGTCACCGCCGCGCCGTTGTGATAGCGCACCAGCGTGTTCTTGATGTCCTCGGCGCTGGTGACACGGGCGGTCTGGCGGATGGGCAGTTCCTGATTCTCCCAGTTGGGGACATACCCGGCGCTGGCCGTGGAGTGCGCGCCCTTGGCCGCCGCGACCACGTCGGAGATGGTCAGGCCGTACAGGGCGAGTTGGTCCTGATTGACGTTGATCTGGTACTGCGGAAGTTCACCGCCGATGGCGACGACCTGAGCGACGCCCGGGACCGCGAGCAGCTTGTTCCGCAGATCGAACTCGGCGAATGATCGCATGTCGAGCGGGCTGACCGAGCCATCGGGGCTGGACAGGGCCATGAGCATGATCTCGCCGGTAATACTGGTGACGGGCGTGATCTCTGCGTGCGCGCCGGGCGGGAGCGACTCACGCACTGCGGACAATCGCTCGGAGACCAGTTGCCGCGCGCGGTAGATATCGGTGCCCCAGTCAAACTCGACCCACACGATGGAGAGGCTGGTGGCCGAAGCGCTCCGGACCCGCCGCGTACCCGGCAGACCGTTGACCGCCGTCTCGATCGGGAAGGTGACGTTGAGTTCCACCTCGTCGGCGGCCAATCCCCCCGCCTCGGTCATCACGACGACCGTGGGTGCGTTGAGCTCGGGAAAGACATCCACCGGCATGTTCTTGATCTTGAGCCCGGCAAAGACGAGCAGCAGCCCTGCGAAGACGACCACGAGGGAGGACTGGCGCAGAGAGAAGGCGATGAGCTTCGCGAGCATGGCTTAGTGGCTCCCTTCGTGGAATGTTCCGTCGGAGTGGAAGTGACCCGCCTTCTCTGCGGAACCGCTCGTCGCCAGCATCAGCTGGAAGTTGCCGCCGAGGACGATCTCGTCACCTTCCTTCACGCCACTGGCGATCACCACCCATCGCCCGTCGGAGAGGCCGAGATCCGCCTCTATGCGGATGACCTTGTCGGGGTTGGCGGGATCGCGGCGGAAGATGATCGCCCGCGCGCCGTCGCGCACGACGGCGGACTGGGGGATCGCCAGTTCCTCGGTTCCCCCTGCGAGCGTGACTTCGAGGTGCGCCGACACGCCCGCGCGTGCCCAGGGTGCGAGCGCCTCGGGAATCACAACAAGGTCCACCGTGCGTTCATCCGGGTCGGCGGAGAGTCCGATCCGGAGCTCCCCGTTCATCGCGTCTTGCAGCGGCAGACTTCCGCCCTGCGGAGCCGCGATCCTGGCCGGCAGGCCGTCACGCAATCGTCCGAGGTCGGACTGCAAGCCGCGGGCGCGGAACCTGATTTGGTCCGGCTGCACCAGTGTCACGATGTGGCCGTTCTCTTCAGCCAGGCCACCCGGCGTGATCCCGACCGATTCAACGACTCCCTCAGCAACAGCGCACACCGTGTATCCGCTTCCTGCATCGATGCCTTCGTGACGATTGCCGCAATTGGCACCCCGAACGAGGAGTTCATGCCGCGAGGTCAGCGACCGAAGCTCGGCCTCCGCCTGCTTCTTCTGGGCGGCGAGCTCCGCGCTCCTGCCGCGGGCAACGGACAGTTCACTCTGGCTTGAATTGAGCGTCGCCCGAGCTTCCGTGAACTGGGTCGCACTTCCGCCTCCCGCGTTTCGGAGGGTGTCCAGTTGATCCAACCGCTCCTGCCAGAGAGCAACCCTTTCTGCAAGACTTCTCTCGTGATCAGCCTGCGCTGCCAAGAGCGGAGCCATTGACTCGACTCTTGCCGATGTTGCGGCAATCTGTTCAGGCAGGTCACGCCACGCGGCGGCATCGACTCGGTAGAGCGGCGTTCCGGGTTCGACCTTCTGGTACTGGCTCACCAGGATGTCGACTCGGCCCGACAGCGGCGTGCGATACTCGCGCCGGGCCGTGGGCAAGAGCTCGAACCGTCCCGGGACGCGGAGCGTCTGCGCCACGTTCCGAGACTCGACCTTGGCGAACGTGATGCCGAGGTTCTGCCGGACCGAGGCCGGGATATCGACGCGATTGGAAGGTGCGGACTCGCCCTCCTTGGCCGCGCCCCCTCCGGCTCCGGCCGCTTCGCTGACGTGGTCGTATCCGTCGTCCGTGCCGTGCGCCGTTTCCTTCTTCTCGCAGCCGGTGAGGGCAATCGCGAGCGGCATGGACAGGGCCAGCCCACCGGCGAGCAGCATCTTCGAGAGTCTGCTTTGTGTGGTGTTCATAGTGTGTTCCTTGTGCGGAGGCGATCAGCGCGCGCCCGCGCCGGTGGATTTCGTGGGGGTGCCTTCCGAAGCTGGCTTGCCGCTCGAAGGAGCAGCAATTCTCGGAGTATCGGGAATCGCGGCAGGCCCACTCGGAGACGTCAACGCTTCGGGGCCGAGAAGCTCGTCCAGATCAACTCCGGCGAGCGCCTCATCGCGTACCGCTTCAACGAGCCCGACTTTGGCTTCTTGTTGCCGCGTCAGGCTCTCCAAGAGCACCAGTGTGTTCACTTCGCCCAGTCGGGCCACTTGGCGGGCATCGGCGTATTGCGCGTCGACCAGCGGCACGATCTCCGATTCCAGAGTCGAGCGGCGTTGCGTCGCAGCCATGAGCCGCACCTCGGCCGCGCGAACGGCGGTGATGGTCTGCTCCAGTGTGGCCTCGGCAGCGGCCCGGGTGACTTCGCGCTGCGCCCGCGCCTCAGCGATGCCGCGACGGTTGGCGTTCAGGATCGGGACGGCAAGAGATAAGCCTAGTCGCACCTGGTCTTGGCCGTCCTCGTTCCCATAGCCAGGTCCGATGAGCAAGTCGGGATACTGCTTGCGAACCTCAAGTTCAAGGGTCTTCTCGGCGGCCTCGTATTCGGCGGCGGCGACCAGCATCGCCGGGTTCCGGCGCTCGAGCTCGGCGGTGTCCATTCCGGAGTGCACTCTCGACCGGGTCGGCCCGACCCCGTCGGCGTGCAACCGAAGCGGAGCGTCGGGTGACATCCCCATGAGTTGGCGAAGCCGAAGATCTGCTTCACGAACTCGGGACTCAAGTACGGCGAGGTCTGCGGCCTTCGTTGCCTTCTCGATGCGGAAGAGCCGCGCCTCGGTCCTGGCCATCTCCCCCGCCTGCTCCATCTTGTCGACGACAGAGAGGATCTGGTCCACTTGGGACAGGAAGTCGCGCGTGACCGCGAGCTGCGCGTTCAGCGCCGACCATTCGCTCCATGCCCGCCGAACCGACGTCCGCACCATCCATTCGCGCTGGGCAACCCGTGCGAGCTCTGCGGCGTGTTCCACACCCGCCCGCTGCTTCTCGATTTCCAGTCGGCCCGAGATCGGGATCGTGAGGCCGACACTCGTGAAGACTTTCCAAGGCTCGGGCGTGCTCTGGATGATGCGGTTCAGGTCGACGCCGACCGTTGGGTCTTGCCAAAGCCCCGCGTTCTCCGCGGTCGCCTGGGTGACCCCCGCCCGCAAGCGAGCGACTCGGAGGTCGGTGTTGAACACAAGCGCGATGACCTCGGCTTCCTCGCAGGTAATGCCGTCGCCGGGATCGAACACCACCATCCCGCCCGCGGGCGCTGATGACCTCGCCGCGAGGCTTTCCGCGAATGTCCTGACTTCCGGACTTTCCGGCGTCCGTGCGAGGAACGCGGCTTGGTGTCCAGTCATGTCGAGCGGCCGTTGCTCGTACGACTGGCAGCCTCCCCCGGTGAGCGCGACAAGTGCAGCCAGAGAAATCCCCGTGAACCGCCGCCGCAGTCCGCCTTCGGACCGGTCTTCGTGTGACTTGACCATCAGTAAGTTTCCGAACAGGTGGAAGCTCAGCCCATCATGGCCGTCCGCAACGCGGAGCCACGGCGAACACCACTGAGCCAGATCAAACCCAATTGTGGTGGGAACAACGCCAAGACCTGCGTGCATGCCGAAAGGCCCACAGCAGGAGAACGACATCGCCCGCCGCTCCAGACAATTGTCCGAGCGGCGGCGGGCGGGAACATCGGCGCTAGATAAGTAGATGGGTCGTCTTCAGACCCACGATCTGGTCGGAGGCGCTGAAATCAGGGGGCTGGAGACGAGGCCGTTCGGCAACCGGCGGATCGAAGTTCCAACCAATGACGACGGCCTCAAGCAGCGGTGCGATGCACGACCGAGGGTCTTGCCCACCACTCATCGGATTGCTGGGAACCTGCTCGTCGCCTGGTACCGGGATATGGAGGTGGCAGCCGCACTCATCGTCGGGGTGAAACGCGGTTCCGTACGGTCCCTCATGGTGGCTCGGGGCACCAACCCTGCTCCCCGCGTCGGCCATACCCCGGGTGTCACAATGCGAGCACACTTCGGCAGTTTCCGATTCGTGTGTGCCGCAGTTTACGACCGGAATGCAAAGGACCCTTCCCGGAGCCGACGCGATCGCCCCTTGTACAACGAGCAGGAGCATGGCGACGATTTTGACAAGGGCTGGGGACATCTGATGGGTGTATCGGGTGGGAAGAGCATACCGCTTCGGTTGGGTTTCGGTTCGTGCGATTCCGGGTCGCGCTGCACTTGTACAGGCCTACGGCGTCTCCGAGTCGGAGTACCCCCCGGCGATGGCAAGAACACAACGCCCTCCACGATCACCTCGAATGGGATCTCTGAACAACCAGGATGAATTCGCCGGTTCCAAGAAGACCGCGAACGGGTCGGCCGCGAGGTGTTCGTCGGATCGGCGATGATGCCGGCCGGCGAGGATCACAATGGCGCAACGAATCAATGCGGACATGGGACTGGTCGACGGGATGACGGCGGACCTCGGCGGGCCGAGGACGGCGAAGCTGCTCGATCGCCTGGATGCGGCCGTTGCATGGAAGGATCTCGTGGCACCGATCGCGAAGCTTGCGGAGTACCGCGCGAAGCGAGGCGGCGAGAACAAGGGCGGTCGACCGGCGTGGCAGCCGGAGACGATGCTCCGCTGCATGCGTCTTGCGAAGTGGTTCAACCTTGGTGACGCGCAGCTCGAAGAGTGCCTGAAGGACCGCCTCTCGTTCCGGCGATTCATCGGCTTGAGTCTGACGGACGCGACGCCGGACGAGACGACCTTCGTGGTATTCCGTCGTCGACTTCGCGAGTCGGGACTCGATCGAACGATCTTCGAGGCGACGCTGGCTCAGCTCGAGAAGGGTGGATTGCTGGTGAAGGAGGGCACGCTCGTCGATGCGACGATCATCGAGCAGGCGCGTAGATCGACGCGGGACAACGGGACGAGCACGCGCGATCTGGGAGCGAGCTTCACGAAGAAGTCCCGCCAGACGCACTTTGGCTACATAGGGTCCGTTCGCATGGCTGAAACAGATGGGGTACAGCCGAGTGCGGTACCGAGGGCAGCGACGGAACGAGTTCGACTTCGCAATGCGTCTCGTGGTCTACAACTGGAAACGGAGCCTGAGTCTCGCGTGGGCATGAGCGAGAGCGAGTGGCACCGTGCAGCAGGGCCGGCTCGATCGGCCCCCCGGCGACTGCGACGGGATCCCAGCTAATCACTTGAGATTCACCCAACCACCTCCATCGCCCGTCAGGCCTGGTTGTTCAGGTGTCCCGACTGTCAATTCGCGCGCAAACTGACCCACTGCCGAGCATCGAGATCTGACCCACCCCGGTCAGATCAGCCACGCTTGGGTCTCTTCGCCTCACTGCGGGCACCGGAGGCGGCGTGCTCTGGGTGAAGCAACTCATCGATATCAAGTCGCAGAGTGCCGTGGTACAAGACCATGCGCCCACCTGTTAACTACCATTCCGCCCCAAACACGCCTCCCGTGCCTCAGCTAAACTTTGATCTCGTTGCGATCAGGGAGTTCACTCAACCGCCGCGAAACTGCGGCGGTTGTTTGGTTTACGGCTCGGGCGTTGAGCCCGCATCGGGCCGAATCGCGTCAATCTCCCGCAGGTGCGGGCGTTTCTGGCCACCCGCCTTCGGCAGCGGCGCTCTCAGTTCCGAAGCCGAATCTCGGGGTCCGAGCGCAACCGTCACGGTTCCTCTCGGGCCACCGAGCGCAACCCTCTCGGACTCTCGCGCTCTCGGGTTGACACCTCGCGTGAGTTTAACAGCAGGGTTGCTCTCGCACCCCGAGCGAGACTCGGAAACACTGGTTGTACCAGCATGCAGCCCGAAATGCCCCCGGTCGATCCCGAACGCCTCGCCCGACTGTGTGAGAAGCATTGGGTCGCGCGACTGGAGCTCTTCGGAAGCCATGCACTCGGTGTTGTCGAAGCCGGGAGCGACATAGACATACTCGTGACGTTCGAATCTGGAGCACCGGTCGGATTGGCCATCGTCGCACTCCAGCAAGACCTCGAGGCGCTGTTCGGCCGCTCCGTCGATCTGCTGACACGTGACTCCGTCGAGCAGTCGCCGAACAAGTACTTCCGTCACTTCGCCCTGAGGAAGACGAGCACAATCTTCGAGCGGCCGTGACATCTCGCGGCGGTTCGAGCAACTCCGGCCCTCCGCCGCGTAGGTATCCAGTAGCGGCTTCGTTTAACAGCCGCCTCTGAATCCGAGCACGATCGACCGACCACGGATGGTCGCGCGTTCACAGCTCCCGCAAGGAGTCCGCGATGTCGCTGCGCCTCGATCACGACGACCCCGAAGGCATGTCCACGGCGGAGCGCCGCGACGAGGTCGCGAGCATCTTCGCTCGCGGCATTCTCCGCCTGCATGGCCGCATCGTTGGCGACTTCGACGATCTTCAGAATCTCGCCGAGGACGCGCCGACATGCCTTGATCTTCCTCGTGGCTCACGCCCTGATCGTTCCACTGGTTAACGGCTCGGAGATGCAGCGATGTCTGAAGCCAGAAAGGAGCGATGCGTGGCGTTGAACGTCGGACGGTTGATGAGCGAGCTCGAGCGCATGACGGTGACCGAACTGCGGCGGCGCTACGCCGAGGTCTTCGGCGAGGAGACGCGCTCGTGTCACAAGGCGTACCTCGTGCGGCGGATCGCGTGGCGGGTGCAGGCCAACACCGAGGGCGATCTCGCGGAGCGGGCGCAGCGGCTTCGCGAGCGGGCGATGGAGATCGCCGACGACGCCGACCTGCGGATGCGGGCACCCGGCCCCGCGCGGCCGCCCGGCCCGGCGCTCCTCGCAGCGCAGACCCCCGCAAGCGCGACCACGGCGATCTCGGTCGCCAGCGACGGTCGGCTCCCGATGCCCGGAGCCTTGCTCACCCGCCAGTACCGAGGCCGGACCATCCGCGTGCGTGTGCTGCCGAAGGGCTTCGACTACGAGGGCACGATCTATCGCTCGCTCTCGGCCGTCGCCCAGGCGGTGACCGGCGCGCATTGGAACGGCTACCTCTTCTTCGGGCTTGAGAAGCCGCGGTGCGAGGAGGCCACCCGATGAGCCGATCCCGGCTGGCCCCGGCCCGCGCCTCCGCCGCGACGGTCCGCTGCGCCATCTACACCCGCAAGTCGAGCGAGGAGGGCCTCGAGCAGGAGTTCAATTCGCTCGACGCCCAGCGCGAGAGCGGCGAGAACTACATCGCGAGCCAGGCGGGCGAAGGCTGGGTATGCCTGCCCGATCGCTACGACGACGGCGGCTTCACGGGCGGCAACATGGAGCGACCGGCGCTCAGACGCCTGATGGCCGACATCGAGTCGGGCAAGGTCGACTGCGTCGTCGTCTACAAGGTCGATCGCCTCAGCCGGTCGCTGCTCGACTTCGCCCGCATGATGGAGACGTTCGAGCGCCGCAAGGTGTCGTTCGTCTCCGTCACGCAGCAGTTCAACACCGCGTCGTCGATGGGGCGGCTCGTCCTCAACGTCCTGCTCTCCTTCGCCCAGTTCGAGCGCGAGATCATCTCCGAGCGCACCCGCGACAAGATCGCAGCGACGCGGCGCAAGGGGAAGTGGGCGGGCGGCCATCCGATCCTCGGCTACGACGTCGATCCCCGCGGCTTCCGGCTCATCGTCAACGAGGACGAGGCTTCGCGCGTCCGCGAGATCTTCGCGCTCTACCTCGAGCACCAGGCGCTGATCCCGACGGTGAAGGCGATCGACGAGCGCGGGTGGGTCAACAAGCGCTGGACCACCCGCAAGGGCGCGGAGCGCGGCGGGAAGGCGTTCGACAAGGCGAGCCTCTTCAAGCTGCTAACGAACGTCGTCTACCTCGGTAAGGTGCGGTACAAGAGCGAGGTCCACGAGGGCGAGCACGCGGCGATCGTCGATGCCGACCTCTTCGAGCGCACGCAACGCCTGCTGGTCCGCAACGGCCGAACGGGCGGAGCCGCGGTGCGAAACAAGTACGGCGCGCTCCTCAAGGGGCTGCTGCGGTGTACGCCGTGCGGCTGCTCGATGGGTCACACCTATTCGACCCGGCGCGATGGGAACGGCAACGGCTCCATCCAGTACCGCTACTACGTCTGCCTCAACGCGCAGAAGCGCGGCTGGCACACCTGCCCGTCCAAGTCGGTTCCGGCTGCGGAGCTCGAGCGGCTCGTTGTCGAGCAGATCCGGGCGATCGGTCGCGACCCGACGCTCATCACCGCGACGCTGAAGCACGCGAGGAAGCAGGCAACCGAGGCAATCGCCACGATCGAGGGCGAAAAACGGACGGTCGAGCGCGAGCTTCGGCGGTACGAACGAGAGCTCCGCGAGTTGGCCGCGGAGGCGGGAGCAAGCACGGTCGCATCATCGCGCCTGGGCGAGCTCAACGATCGCATCCGATCAGGCGAGCAGCGGATGACGGAGCTGCGCGAGCGGGCGATGACGCTCGGGCGCGAGATCGTCGACGAGCGCGAGGTCGCCCGTTCGCTCTCCGCGTTCGATCCGGTGTGGGAGACGCTCTCGCCGAAGGAGCAGGCCCGCGTCGTCCGGCTGTTGGTCAAGCGCGTCGACTACGACGGCGTCACCGGGATGGTGGGCGTGACGTTCCACCCGAGCGGCCTGCGCGGCTTGGCCAGCGAGGTCGGGGCGCCTGACGAAGAGGAGGTCGCCGCGTGATCGACGGAGCCGAGCCGCGCATCGAGTTCAAGGTGCACTTCAACACCAGCCGTCGAGGCCGAAAGCGCGCGGTCGTCGGCGAGCGTCCCGAGTCGCCCGCGCCGATGCCCGGCCGGATGCCGCGGGTGACGCGGCTCATGGCGCTGGCGATCCGGTTCGAGCACCTGATCCGCGACGGCGAGGTGAAGGACCTCGCCGAGATCGCGCGGCTCGGGCAGGTGACGCGCGCCCGCGTCACGCAGATCATGAATCTGCTGCACCTAGCCCCCGACATTCAGGAGGCGATCCTCGCCCTGCCCCGGGTCGAGTCTGGCCGCGACCCTATCACCGAACGGGAACTGCGGCCGATCGCGGCGATACCCGACTGGCGGAAGCAGCGGGCGGCGTGCCGTAGCGTTCTCGGCAATCAGCCCTTCGGCGGATGAGGATCATTGCCGTGGCTGTCGGACTGAGCGATCTTGCCATCCTTGTTGTGAATCTTCAGCTCAGTTTTCTGGTTGCGGCTGATCTCGCGCGCCGCGTCGACCGCCTGCTGCTTGGTGTCGAACCGGCCCGCCGCACGATCGGCACCTCCGCGTGTGACTTTCCAGTCATCAGCCTTCTTGTCGTAGGTCACGTGATGCGTGTTACTCTTCTTTGCCATTGCTGGACTCCGTTCACTTGGTGAGCGAAAGCGACAACTCCATCGCCTTCTCGTAGCTGATCACATCCTTTGGAAGGGTGTCCTTCCACGCCGACTCTTCGTGCGACTTGTCGCTGATGTCTGACGGCGTCATAGCACCGAGAGCATCGCGGACGAACTTCAGCACACGCATGTCGTCGTCAGTCAGCACACCGAGGGACTCCTCTGCTCGCGCGCCAGGGCGGAAGACCTCGCCCGTGTTCCCGTTCTGGAACGCCATCTCGCTGACGACCACAACATCGTCGGCTTCGAGCTGCGCACGCAGTCCGCTGAATCCCACGGGCACCGGGCCGTACGGCATTCGCCGATACACGGCACCCGTGAGCGATCGCGACGACGCACGAAAGCAGATGAAATCCGCGTAGAAGAGGAGCTTGTAAAGCTTTGTCTGCGTGACGAGTTGAACGTTCTTGCAGAGCCACGCCACCACTGCGGCGTATCGATCGAAATCGAACTGGCGGAATCCACTTCGCTTGGACACCTCAACCGGCATCGATTCGTAGAAGCCTGTTTCCCAATACGCAACACCGCTTGCCGCAACTGGTCCGAGCTTCGCCTCCGCTGCGATACGCTGGCGCTCCGAAAGCAGGTGCCCTCGGCGTCTGAGGAGGTCGCGCATGCGGTCGGGGCTGTCGCAGGCGCGCAGCAGCTCATCCTCCTTCTCCTGCTGCAGCGAGCCTTGCTCGTAGCGATTAATCGTTGCTGGGCTCATTCCGAGCAGCGTGGCGAATGCCACCTGGCTCAAGCTCCACTGTTCGCGTATGCGACGAATCTCCGCCGACGACAGCAGGCCGCGCTTCTCTCGATGGGCATCCATCGCGCGCTCGACCGGATCGCCGAAGGCGGCATCGACGACGGACTCGCCACACTCGGCGCAGACCCAGACGGGAACCTTGAGCGAGACGTCCTCACCTCGAACATCAAATCGCTCGTCGCGTTCCTCCGGGCGAAAGAGGCGGTCGCACTCGCAGTTGGGGCAGTAGATTGTTCGTTCCATCATGAGCTGGCTCCTCTCAGCGGATAACGCATCGGATGCTGGGCCTTGTGGAACGACCACACCGTTCCGCGAGGCAGCTCGCGCGGCTTGGTGGGGTTGAGTCTGAGCTTGATGTAGACCTCCGTGCCTTCAAGATCGCACCCAAAGATCCAGACGTCTCTTGACTGATCCGTGTCGTCGGGCGTCGGCCCCGCCGAGTAGTTGCTCGGGGTGAGCCGGCAGATCTGCTCCAAGGCCAGCCGTCGGGTGAGGTTGAGATCGATCAGATCCTGCTCGGTCCGGGGGCGTCCGCGGAACTCGCACCGCTCGTAGTCGATCGCCAGCTTGAAGGCGGTCAGGAACTCGGAAACGGCTCTGGGGTCTGGCGGCTGGCATTCAGTATCCTTCGGCATGTAGTCTATCCCAGAGTAGCGGTTTGTCAACCTCCGAGGTAGTATAGCATCGTCCGGCTGGGCTGCCCAGCCGCTCTATCCCGACCCTGAAGCCCGGATAACGCCGCCGAACCACGAGAGGAGCCAGACGCATGCCGACCTTCAACCCTCGCCGATTCACGGAGCCGAAGGTCCTTCGGAGCATCGGGCGACGGCACCTCCTCGATTTCCTCGAGCGGTTCGAGACCTACCTGGCTGGATGCGGCATCGACCTGCCCGATGCCGACGACGGCCGCGAGATCGACTACGACCAGCTCAGTCTCATCCTCGCCTCTGCTGCCCATGGCCCTCCGCCCGATCTAGTGGATGCGCTGTATCTGCTCGCCGACCTGTCCACCGCCGAGGGCTTGGACGCGCTCCTCGATGCGGCAGCGGCGGCAGGCATCGCGATCGATGGCGAGGAGCACACTCCAGCGGATGTGGCGGTTCAACTCTGGCTGCTCGACCCGACGCTCCTCGAGCAGCAGCAGGCGAGACAGTTCGTCCATCGTCCGCGATCCTTCGACTACTTCCCGATGAGACGGGCGGATCAGCCGGTGCCGAAATGCCGTCAGCCCTCGGAGCGGGCACTACGAACGATCGAACGCGCGCTCGCGACATGGTTCGCGTCGCACAAGCGAGGGGATCGGTGTGAGGTCAGGGCATTCCCCGAAGACCATCGCATCCTCTTCCTCGTCAAGCATGGGGAACCCCTTCGCCGTGAGGAAGTGGATAGCCCGTCCAGCGCCAGCTTGCTCTATCGCCCGATGAAGTACGACGTCGTGATCTACGAGAAGACGCTCGGTGAACTCTGCGCGAACGCGCAGACCATCGGCGAGAAGCGCCTCTACTGCAGGGTCTTCGGACAGGCGCTGCTTGGAGACGAGGAGTTCTTCGGCGAGGCAGACAAGCACACACTTGATCCGCTTCGGGTCGATGGCGAGAGCGCCCTCTTGTGCGAAGACATCGACGGTATCGACTTCATCCGCTTGGTCGAGATCCACTACTTGTGGCCTGGCGACCCCATCGAGACAGAGGTTCGCCGGTCAAAGGACATCTTCAAGGGGCTGAGGAATCGCGGCAAGACGATGCCACAGAGGCCGAAGATCATCGCGGCGAAGTTCGAGATCAAGTTCACCAACAGCCCGAACGTCCGCCGCGTCAAGGTGACTCCGCACAACGCGACATTCGTGCGTGATGACGATAGCGATGCTGTCACTCGATGGCTGGAAGCTCGCGGCTTCGTTGTTGGACGCACCGCAGGAGATCGACATGCGAACGAGGGATCGATGGTGGAAGTTAAGCCGACTCTGGTCGTCGCTGAACACGATGCCGGAACTCGCCTCGGTTAGGGCCGAGTGGGAGTTGCTGCTGGGTGACGAATACCCGATCGTTGCGCCGTTCATCGTGAAGACCGGCGAGCGTGTCGCCGCCTATCCGCGTCTTGGCCGGGTTGGTCCGCCGCTCGATCTGGTGCTCGAGAAAGACCGTGTCGTTGGGGTCGATCCGACCAACGGCGTGACGGTGACGTTGTCGCACGAGGAGGTCCTGGCATATCGGATCGATCTGCGGGGGTTGTGTCAGCGGGTCTGTGGCGCGCTTCGCTGCGAACCGATCGGATGGTGGGAGCGTCACGCGTTGGCAGGCGTCCGGCGCATCGGCACGCTGCGCACGCAGTCATCCGTCACGTGTGGGGTGTTCCTCGTCGTGGGTGAGGACAGGGAACTCGTAGACACGATCATCCGACTCGCTGGCGAGGAGAGTGTCCCGCTCGTCGTGCTCACCCCCCGCCCGAGCGAAGACCCATCGCTGGCGACAGTGCTCTCGCGCCGGACGGTACTCCACCTGGCGATGTCCGAGTCGATTGCGTTCGGAGCGACCGGCACCGTGCGACTCATGACATCGGCGCATGCTCGCGTTCGCGACTTCTGCCTCCGCGTGGACGAGGAGGCGTCTCATCGTCAGAGCACACCTGCAGTGAATCCTGGCCGGCCGGCCGACCCGACCGGTGATGCCGTCGCGGAACAGGTGCGTCGTCTCAAGGAGATGGAACGCAATGCAATCACGGCGCTCCATGAGAAGGGAGTCGTCGGCGCCGATGCATCGAATCCGCCTGGACAGAAGGCGCTTGCGAAGCTCGCGGGCTACACATGGGATGCCAGCTTCAAAGCCGCTCTCTCGTCTCTCGTGAAGATGAACCTGCTCGGCAACGGCCGTCATCTCGGCCGGCTTGGCGGCTACTTCCTCACCGATCAAGGCGTGCGTGCGGCAGAAATCCTCTCCAAGTCATGACTAGTCAGGACTGATCCGGCAGGTCGGTCTCCCGAGACTCCCCGTGAACTGGTCGCAGTGGATGCGGCCCAACACGGAGATTCTTCATGGACCGATCCTCAGCCGCTGCACCCCCGATTGACCCTACTGATCCTGCCATCTCCCGAGTCGTCGAGTACCACGCCAACAGGCTGTTCCGACGACTCCGGAAGCGAACCGAACGCTGCGACCTCGAGCACGACCTGCTCACCGATCTGATCGATCGGCTGCCGAAGTTCGACCCGGCCAAGGCGCAGCTCAACACCTTCGTCGCCCGCGTCGTCGAGCGCCGCGTCGTCACGCTGATCCGCTACCGCTTCGCCGAGATGCGGTCGCCGGAGAGGGAGGAGTGCTCGCTCGACGACACCGCCCTCGACTGTGACGGCCGCGCGGTCCCGCGGCACCAGCTCATCGCAGAGTCGTCGAGCGTGCCGCAGCGGCTGCGCGAGCTCGAGCGCGATGTCGCCGAGGTCCTGGCCCGGCTCTCGGAGCTGCACCGCGCGATCGCGCTGGGGCTCGTGACCGGCACCGTCAACTCGATCGCCAACGAGCTCGGCATCCCGCGCAGCGCGGTCGAGCGGCACATCGACGAGATCCGCGAGGTCTTCGAGGACGCGGGGCTGCGCGAGTACCTGTGATCGCGCGCAACTTGGCATGGGCGCCGCGTAGGTATCCAGTAGCGACCCATCACTCACCGGACGCCAGAAGGAGCAGCACGCATGACGCGTGAGGTCTATCGGTACGTCTTCAACCCGCAGGTGCCCTTTGTCGAGGTGCTCGCCACGCTCGACCTGGCCTTGATCGCCGTGGAGAGCCTTCACGGCGAGGCGAGAGCCCGCATGGACGCGCGCTTCGCCGGACGTCCGCTCACCCGCACTCTGGTCATCGACGCCTCGACGCACGTCGGCCAGGCTCTGAACCAGCTCTTCGTCGGCTACGCACGGCGGGAGTATGGCGAGACGGCCTTTGCCGTCTGTCGGTGCCCGGAGCGCTCGGCACCCCCTACTCCATCGACCAAGGAGGCCGCGTGCCCATCCGCCGCCTGATGCGCGCGTTCTCGCGCCGACGCGACGCCGGCGATGCGCCGCTCGTCCGCCTCGGCCAGGGCGACTACCGCCGCGACTACTTCCCATCGGAGACACCCATGCCGATCGCCACCGCGACGAAGCCTGATTCGACCGACAGCCGCCTTCGCTTCCTGATCCGCGAGAGCGCCGACGCCTACCACGCGCGGCGCGGCGAATACCTCACCTCGCATCGGCTCGCGGACTTCCGACAGTGTCCTCAGCTCTTACGTCGCAAGGAGCTGGGGCTCATCCCCGAGCGAGACTCGCTGGCGTTCCTCGTCGGGCGCGCTGCGCACACGCTGATCCTCGAGGGCCGTGAGCGCTACGAGCAGGAGTTCGCGGTCGGCGGCCCGATCAACAAGAAGACAGGCAAGCCGTTCGGCTCGGCGACGAAGGCATTCGCCGAGTGGGCCGAGAAGCGCGGCAAGCCGGCGCTCGGCGATGAGGATGCCGCGATCGTCGAGCAGATGGCGGCGAGCGTGAAGGCGCACGCCTTCGCACGCGAGCTCCTCGCGATGGGCATGGCGGAGGGCGTCGTGCGCGGCACGCTCGAGGGCGTGCCCTGCCAAGCGCGGATCGACTGGATCAACCCGACCATCGACCGCGGCATCGTGGATCTCAAGACCGCCGACTCGCTCGATTCGTTCGAGTGGCACATCGGCGCCTTCGGCTACGTCGCGCAGCTTGCCTTCTACAGGGCGCTCGTCGCGCAGGCGGGCGGCCAGATGCTGCCGGTCCACCTAATCGCCGTCGAGAAGCGCGAGCCGTTCCGCTGCGGCGTGTGGCAGCTCTCGCCCCGCATCCTC
The DNA here is from genome assembly GCA_019636735.1 of Phycisphaeraceae bacterium. NCBI lineage: Bacteria > Pseudomonadati > Planctomycetota > Phycisphaerae > Phycisphaerales > Phycisphaeraceae > Phycisphaeraceae bacterium. The sequence continues at coordinate 55,621 of JAHBWY010000009.1, read as the reverse complement.
GACAAGGCCGCCGAGCAGAACACCGCCGCGATCCGCCAGCTCGTCCGTTGCCGCGACAGCGACTCGTGGCCGACCGGCTTCGAATCTCTGCGGCTCTACGACCGTGACTGAGCCCGCCGTCCATCCACCGCACCAACCGCAGGAGACCGCACCGCATGACGATGCTCGCACACATCCAGAAGGGCCGCGCCGCGATGCCCCGTCGCATCATGGTCTACGGCGTCCACGGCGTGGGGAAGTCGACGTTCGGCGCGATGGCCGAGAAGCCGATCTTCATTACGACCGAGGAAGGCACCAACGACATCGAGTGCGACCGCTTTCCGCTGGCGACGAAGTACGCCGACGTGCTCGCGGCGCTGTCGACGCTCTACTCCGAGGAGCACGACTACCAGACGGTCGTCATCGATTCGCTGGACTGGCTGGAACGCCTGATCTGGGCGGAGGTCTGCGCCAAGCGCGGCGTTGAGACGATCGAGGACATCGGCTACGCGAAGGGCTACGTCTTCGCGCTGACGCAGTGGCGCGAGATCTTCGCGGGACTCGACGCGCTGCGTGCCGACCGTGGCATGCAGGTGATCCTCATCGCGCACGCCGCGATCGAGAAGTTCGCCAACCCCGAGACCGACTCGTACGACCGCTACGCGCCGCGCCTCCAGAAGCAGGCGTCGGCGCTCGTCCAGGAGTGGTGCGACGAGGTGCTCTTCGCCACCTACCGCGTCCACACGCGGACGAGCAGCGAGGGCTTCGACCGCAAGCGCACGCAGGGCATCGGCACCGGCGAGCGGATTCTCCGCACCACCGAGCGGCCGGCGCATGTCGCCAAGAACCGCCTCAACCTCCCCGACGAGCTGCCGCTGGACTACCGCGTCTTCGCGGCGCTCGCGCGCGGCGAGCAGCCCGTGATCGACCCGACCCAATCCGAAACCGCCAACGAGCAAGGAGCCTGACCACATGGCAGACCTGAACGGATTCAACGCGCACGACGTCGACCCCAACACCGGCTTCGATCCCATTCCGAGCGGCAAGTACCTCGTGGTCATCACCGCGACGGAGATGAAGCCCACCAAGAACGGCAAGGGCGAGTACCTCGAGGTCGAGATGGAGGTGATCGACGGCCCCTACAAGGGCCGCAAGCTTTGGGATCGCCTGACCCTCAAGCACACCAACGAGCAGACGGTCGAGATCGCGCGCGGCACGCTGTCGGCGATCTGCCGCGCGGTGAACGTCATGAAGCCGCGTGACTCGGTGGAGCTGCACAACGTGCCGCTGGTCGCCTCGGTCGCGGTGAAGAACCGCGAGGACACCGGCGAGCCGACGAACGTCGTCAAGGGCTATGCCCGCCGCGACGGCTCGACCGGCACGGGCGTGCCCGCGGTCGTCGGCAATGGGCGTCCCGCGCCGGGCGGTGCAGTCGCAGCGACCGCTGGCGCGGGGGTGCCGCCGTGGAAGCGGTGACCGACGCGACTCCGCTGACGCTCGAGCTGCCCTACCCGCCGTCAGTGAACCACTACTGGCGACGGGTGGGGACTCGAACGCTCATCAGCCGCGAGGGGCGACGCTTCCGGGCCAGAGTCGCGGCACAGCTGTCGCTCCGCCGCATTGCCCGGATGGATGGGCCGCTCGCGGTGCATGTCACGGCGCATCCTCCCGACCGTCGTCGCCGCGATCTCGACAACGCGATGAAGGCGCTGCTCGATGCGCTGGCGCATGGAGGCGTCTACGAGGACGACGGGCAGATCGATCGGCTTGAGATCGTCCGGGCCGAGGTCGTGCCCGACGGCAAGGTCGTCGTGCGCATCGCGCCCCTCGGCGGGGAGGGCAGCGCGTAATGGAGTTGCGTCCCTACCAGCGCGAGGCGGTCGATGCCGTCTGGCAGCACATCGCCGCGTGCGACACCAACCCCGCGGTCGTGCTTCCCACCGGATCGGGCAAGACGCACGTGATCGCCGAGCTCTGCCGCGATGCGGTGCAGAAGTGGAACGGCCGCGTCGTCGTCCTGGCCCATGTGCGGGAACTGCTCGAGCAGGCTGCGGACAAGCTTCGCGCCGTCGCGCCCGACCTGCCGATCGGCGTCTTCTCTGCCGGGCTCGGTCGCCGCGATCTCGGCTACGCGGTGACGATCGCTGGCATCCAGTCGGTCTACCAGCGCGCCCACGACCTCGGGCCGCTCGATCTCGTCATCGTCGACGAGGCGCACCTCGTGCCGCCCGAGGGCGAGGGCATGTACCGCCGCTTCCTGACCGATGCGCGCGACCTCTGCGACCACCAGCGCGTCGTCGGCCTGACCGCGACGCCGTACCGGATGAAGACAGGCCTGATCTGCGGCCCCGCACCGGACCACGTGCTCAACGAGACCTGCTTCGAGGCGGGCGTGCGCGAGCTGATCGTGGCGGGCTACCTCTGTCCGCTCAAGAGCCGCGCCGGCAAGGCAGTCGCCGACACCAGCGAGCTGCACATCCGCGGCGGCGAGTTCGTCGCCGGCGAGGTCGAGACGCTGATGAACAAGGACGACCTCGTCGGCGCTGCGTGCGCCGAGATCGTCGCGGCGACGGCCGAGCGTCGGGCAGTCCTGATCTTCTGCTCCGGCGTTGCGCACGGCGAGCATGTCGCACGCGTGTTGCAGGATCGCCACGGCGTCGAATGCGGGTTCGTCGAAGGCGGCACCCCGACCAAGGAGCGAGATGCACTCATCGCTCGCTTCAAGTCGGGTGAGCTCAAGTACCTCGCCAACGTCAACGTGCTGACGACGGGCTTCGACGCTCCCAACGTCGACTGCGTGGCGATGCTGCGGCCGACGCTGTCGCCGGGGCTCTACTACCAGATGGTGGGCCGCGGCTTCCGCCCGCACCCCGGCAAGGCCGACTGCCTCGTCCTCGACTTCGGCGGCAACGTCCTTCGGCACGGACCGGTGGATGCTATCCGCCTGGCCGACCGCTCAGGCGCGCCGGGCGAGGCGCCTGCCAAGCAGTGCCCGCAGTGTGACGCCTTGATTCACGCGGCTTACGCGACCTGCCCCGAGTGCGGGCACAAGTTCCCGCCGCGGCAGGTCAAGCACGCCGCGATTGCTTCAGAGGCGGACATCGTCTCCGGGGCCGATGGCGCATCGCGATCCGAGGAGCGTGTCGTCGAGGTCGGCTACCACGTCCACTTCAAGCGAGACAACCCCGGCGCGATCCCGACGATGCGCGTCGAGTACCGCGGTGGCTTCAACCGCTGGCTCCGCGAGTGGATCTGCCTCGAGCATCCACCCGGCAGCTTTGCGCAGCGCAAGGCCGCCGAGTGGTGGCGCAAGCGGTCCAGCGAGGCGGTGCCGACGACGGTCGAAGAGGCCGTCGACCTGGCCCGTGCCGGTGCGCTGGCGCAGCCGCTTCGGATCACGGTCGAGCGCAAGCCCGGCGACCAGTGGGAGCGCGTCGTCGGTCACGAGCTCGGCCCGAAGCCGCCGCGGCTCGAGGACCCGGACAACCTGCCAGATCCCAGTGAGCCCGTCGGGGCTGGCTGTGGCTTCGACGACGACTCGATCCCGTTCTGAGCGGAGCGACCATGAAGACCTGCTTCAAGTGCCAACACCTGAAACCGCTCGACGAGTTCTACCGCCATCCCCGCATGGCCGATGGGCACCTGAACAAGTGCATCTCGTGCACGCGAGTCGATGTTCGACTGAACCGTGCCCTCCGGGATGAGCAGTACCTCGCGTACGACCGTCTGCGCGCTTCGCTTCCCGAGCGCCGCGCCGATGCGGCCGCGAGGCTTCGTCGATCGCGCCGCGAGCACCCCGAACGCGACGCGGCGCACCGTGCGGTCGCACGGGCGATCCGGAGCGGCCGACTCGTCCGCCCGGAACGCTGCCCCGGATGTTGTGACGCCAAGCCCGTCCACGCCCATCACGAGAACTACCGAGCGCCGCTTGACGTCACCTGGCTCTGCGCGCGTTGCCATCGACACCACCACGCCGTTCGCAGCTACTTCGGGGAGGTCGGGTGAGCGATGCGCCGTGCCCCAACCCGAACGGCTCGCTCCGATCGCACGCGACCGCGTGCGTCGCGGCGGGCCTGTGCGCCCTGCCCGCGATCCGGCGCGGAGACGAGAAGCGCGTGGCGCTCACCTCGTGGAAGCCGTTCCAGTCGCGTCTGCCGTCGGGAGACGAACTCGGATCGTGGTTCGGGGATGCCACCGGCGGCGCGGCGTCGATGTGCCTCGTCTGCGGTGCGGTCTCGGGCAACCTCGAGATGATCGACTTCGACCTCGGCGGCGAGGCCTTCGCTGCATGGCGCAGCGCCGTCGAGGACAACGCGCCCGGGCTGGTCGAACGGCTGGTCATCGAGTCGACGCCCTCGAGCGGCATGCACGTCGTCTATCGCTGCGCGGGTCCGGTGAGCGGCAACACCAAGCTCGCACAGCGCCGGATCGTGGTCGATGGACCCGAGCCGGTCATCGTCGGCACGAAGTCGCATGTGCCCCGACGCGACGCGGGCGGTGCGTGGTCCGTCACTGTCACCATGATCGAGACGCGCGGCGAGGGCGGCCTCTTCCTCTGCGCGCCCAGCGACGGCTACGCCCTCGTGCAGGGCGACCTGTGCGATCCGCCGGTCATCACGGCGGAGGAGCGCGACATCCTGCTCGGCTGCGCCTGGGCGCTCGACGAGCTGCCGGGAACAGTGGTCGGTCAGACGACACCCGTCGGCCATGCGCGGACATCGCTCCGGCCGGGTGACGACTTCAACGAACGCGGCGACCCTCGGGACGTGCTCACCGAGCATGGCTGGACGCTGGCCAAGCCGGGCGCCCCCGGATGCAACGAGTACTGGCGCAGGCCGGGCAAGTCGAGCGGATCGAGCGCGACGCTCAAGGACCGGGTCTTCTACGTCTTCTCGTCGAACGCCTCGCCCTTCGATCCGCACACCGGCTACTCGCCCTTCGCGGTCTACGCGCTGCTCGAGCACCACGGCGATTTCACCGCCGCGGCGTCGGCGCTGGCGACTCAGGGATACGGCCAGCCGCTGAGGGACCGCACGCTCGGCGTCGATCTCTCGGCGTTCATCGTCGGAGCACCGTCGGCACCGACGAACCCCGTCGAGCCGTCGCCATTGCCGGTGGGCGAGCTCGTCGCGGCCTACCCGCAGCTCCGCGCGCCGGTCATCCACGGGCTCCTGCGCGAGGGCGAGACGATGAACGTGATCGCCAGCCCGAAGACAGGCAAGAGCTGGCTCACGCTCGACCTCGCCATCGCGGTCGCCGCTGGCAACGCCTGGCTCGGCCGCTACCAGACGGTGCCGGGCGAAGTGCTCATCATCGACAACGAGCTGCACCGCGAGACGAGCGCCCACCGCATCCCACAAGTCGTGCGGGCGCGGGGCGTCGCCATGCGCGAGATCGCCCAGCGCATCCACGTCGACAACCTGCGTGGTCGCCTGCAGGACATCTTCACGCTCGCGCCCTACTTCGAAGCGCTCGAACCCGGCCGCTTCAAGGTCATCGTCCTCGACGCCTTCTACCGCTTCATGCCCAGCGGCGGCGACGAGAACGACAACGGGACGATGGCCAACATCTACAACCGGATCGATGCCTTCGCCGACCGGCTCGGTTGCTGCTTCGTCCTGATCCACCACTCGACCAAGGGCAGCCAGTCGGGGAAGTCGGTGACCGATGTGGGCGCGGGGGCCGGCGCGCAGAGCCGGGCCACCGACACGCACCTCGTCCTTCGGCCGCACGAGGTAGCTGGCGTGGTCGTGCTCGACGCCGCCGTCCGTTCATGGGCGCCGGTCGACCCGACCTGCCTGCGCTGGTCGTTCCCGGTGTGGACGGTGGACGACGGTCTCGATCCCGCCGCGCTCAAGAGCGAGCGTCCGACCAAGCGCAAGGAGCCGAGAGCCGACGACCCGCCCAAAGAGCCCGAGTGGACCGCGGAGCGGTTCGTCGAGGCGTTCATTCCCGAACCCCGCACACGCGAGGAGGTCGTCACGGTCGCCCGGGCGTGCGGTCTCTCCGACCGCGCAGCCAGGCGGCTCATCTCGCTTGCGGTGAGCGAGGGCTTGGTCGGACAGGAGGCGTTCAACGGGCGCTCTGCCCCGAGAATCGTCCCTGCGACCGGACCCGACGACGCCGGAGGAGACCTGTGATGCGCGCCATCCGACCCGCGCGAAAGAGGGGTCTCTTGCGCGCAACGCACATGGATCAGGTGCGCGCAAGAGAGGACTACTCTCTCGCGCGCACCCCCCCATACCCCCCCGTGGGTGCGTGCGCTAGAGCGACGCACCCACGAGCGCGCGCAAGAGAGTGCGCGCAAGAGACCCCCCCAAACCGGCCCGGGACGTTGGCCCGTGTGGCGGCGGGTTGGCTCGAGGCGACGACCGTCCCGCCGCGCCGCCGGGCGCGCCTGACGCCAACGTGGGCGGCCACGTCGCGAGTGGGCGCGGTGTGGGTAACTGGGGCGAGTGCGGCCGAGGCCAATAGGTACTCCGGCGGGAATCTCGGCCCGAGACGCCGCCGGGAACAGCCGCAAACCCCGACTGACTTACTTCCGGTTGACCGACGGGCGATCTGGGGCTCCGCCCGTGGCCCGCGACGTTCGCCCACGTTGGCGACGCCCCGCGCGGCGGCCCCGTCGCCCCGATCCGCTCCCCCTTCGCCACACGGCCCAACGTGGGCCGCCGTCGCGCTGAACCACCGCCGTCCCGCTCATCCCGCACCCGCATGGAGGCTTGTGCCATGAAGATCGAGATTCGTCCGCTCGCGGACATCACCCCCTACGAGAAGAACCCCCGGATCAACGACGGCGCGGTCGATGCGGTCGCCGCGTCGCTGCGCGAGTTCGGCTTCCGCCAACCGATCGTTGTCGATGAGTCGGGGGTGATCGTCTGCGGGCACACCCGATGGAAGGCCGCGCAGAAGCTGGGGCTCGCGAAGGTCCCGGTCCACGTCGCCAAGGACCTGTCGCCCGCGCAGATCAAGGCGTACCGCATCGCCGACAACAAGAGCGCCGAGCTCGCGGAGTGGGACTTCGACCTGCTGCCCATCGAGCTCGGGGAGCTCAAGGGGATGGACTACGACCTGTCGCTTCTTGGCTTCGACGAGGGCGAGCTCGCCAAGCTGCTCAACGCTGGCGGCAACCCCGGCCTCGCCGATCCCGACGAGGTTCCCGCACCGCCCGACGAAGCGACCACGAAGCCCGGCGACCTCTGGGTGCTCGGCAGGCACCGGCTGCTCTGCGGCGACAGCGGCAGCGTCGCCGATCTCGACCGACTGCTCGATGGCGAGGCGATCCATCTGGCGAACACCGATCCTCCGTACAACGTCAAGGTCGAGCCGCGCAGCAACAACGCCATCGCCGCGGGCATCACGTCGTTCTCGCGGCGAGAGGACCTCCAGTGCGAACGCTCCACCAGCGAGCGCGGCAAGCAGGACCGTGCGCGGAAGCAGACGCATCACCAGAAGATGGACCTCGCGCGCCATCCGGAGAAGGCGCAGCCGACGACGAAGAAGATGCGGGCCAAGGACCGACCGCTCGCCAACGACTTCGTGAGCGACGACGAGTTCGACCGGCTGCTTGCGGCGTGGTTCGGGAACATCGCTCGCGTGCTCGTCCCCGGCGGCGGCTTCTACATCTGGGGCGGCTACGCCAACTGCGCGAACTACCCGCCGGTGCTGAAGGCGTGCGAGCTCTACTTCAGCCAGGCGATCATCTGGATCAAGGAGCACCCGGTCCTCACGCGCAAGGACTTCATGGGCAACCACGAGTGGTGCTTCTACGGCTGGCGCGAGGGCGCTGCGCACCGCTTCTTCGGGCCCGCCAACGTGCCCGACACCTGGTCGATCAAGAAGGTCAACCCGCAGTCGATGGTCCACCTCACCGAGAAGCCCGTTGAGCTCGCAGCGCGGGCGATCCAGTTCTCGTCGGAACCCGGCGAGAACGTGCTTGATCTCTTCGGCGGTTCGGGCTCGACGCTCATCGCGTGCGAGCAGCAGGGACGCCGAGCGTTCCTGATGGAGCTCGACCCGCTCTACTGCGATGTGATCGTTCAGCGCTGGGAGCAGTTCACCGGGCAGAAGGCGCAGCGGATTCCAGCGGCGAACGCTCAGGCCGAAGAGAAAGCCCCGGCAGGAGCCGAGGCGTGAGGGAGACCCCCGCGATGCGATCAGGCTTCGGGGCCCTTCTCCCGGAGCGCGTGATACTCGATCATGGCGTCCTCGAAGAGGCAGCGCCCGGCGGCGAAGTTGCGCCGATACCGCGTGACGATGCAGCCGCGCTCCTTCATGAAGGCCAGTGCGACCGCCGTCTGCGTGCTGGGCGTTCCCGCCGCGATGGCCAGCTCCTCGAGCGTGAAGCCGGGGTCGCCCTGCTCCATGCTGAAGAGCTCGGCCGCGTGCGCGATGGCCTCGAACGCTGCCGCGGGGCATCGGTGCTCGTACGGCTCGCCCCGACCAGACGCGGGAACGACCGAGCGGACGAGGTGGTCATGCGCGACCGTGAACTGCTCGTTGCGTTCGGTGGCGTGCGTCATGGATCACGCTCCCTTCCCTGCGGCGGTGAACAGGCCGCGGTCGGTCTTGCGGAAGCGCGCGTCCTTCCCCTTGGCTGCGATCTCGCGGATCATCGCGGCGTAGAGCGTCGCGTGCGGCGTCGCGCCGCTGGTCTTCCAGCCCGCGGCGATGGCGCGCTCCGCGATCGTCTTGGCGTTGAGCGGCTCCTTGGCCGACGCGAGCACCTTGGCCGCCAGGTCGAGCCCGCTGATGCGCTTGGTCGAGGGCTCGGGCTTCGGCTTGGCCGCCTTCGTCGCGGTCTTGTTGGTGCGGTTGGACGGGGCCTTCGCCTTCGCCATCGCGCGCTCGCTGGCGGTCATGGCGTCGGCGCTGGTGGCGCGTTCGTCGCGCTTCGCCGCGTTCTCCTGATCGGCGGCGGCGATCGCCTTGAGGTTCGCCTCGGTCGCTGCCTTGGCGTCCGCGAGCGCCCGCTTGGTGCGCTGAGCGCCCTCGGCCCGGGCCGCGCTGGCGGACATGCGAGGCGCCTTCTTCGTGGTGGCCTTCTTGGTGGTGGACTTCTTCCGGGGGTTCGACATGGTCATGCTCCTTGTGGAGGTGTGAGAAACAGCGAAGCCCGCGACGTGCGGGCTTCAGGTGACTGGCGTGATTCGGATCTCCCGGCCGCAGGCCGGGCATTGGCATCGGGTCGGCGTCCGCCGTTTCCGCTCGGCCGAGCGGCCTGCCTCGCGTCCGGCCTCGTAGGCGGCGGTGAGAGCCTGCTCGACCATCCAGATCGCCACCTCGCGGAAGTCCGCTCCGCTGCGGCGCGGCTCGAAGGTGTCGACCTCGAAGAGAAGCTCGTGCTTGGCGATGGCGAGGATCGCGGCGTCGCGCGCGGGATCGGGCTGCGTGGTCATCGGGCCTCCTTCCGGGGGTTGGCGGCCGCGTCGAGGGCGTCGGTCAGGATCGTGATCGCGGGCGTGGCGTCGCGCATCGCGGCGAGGCGGGCGAGCGCCATCTCGAGCTCCATCGCGCTCGACTGGAGGATGCCGCAGGTGTTGGGCATCTCGCCCCGGTCGAGTCGATGCTCGGCCTCGTCGAGGCTCCGGCGAATCCAATCGATCTTCGCCCGGATGTCGGCCTTGGCGTCGTCGGTCATGCTCGCGAGCGAGCGCTTCGCGTACTCGATGTGCCAGGTGCGGTCGTCGTTGGTCGCGTTCGTGGTCATGGTGGTCTCCGTGGTGGGTGGCTGGTGGCGTGCGGCTCACGCTGCGTCGTCGAGGAAGGACTCGACCTCGCTGCGGTCCATCCCGGCGATGAAGGCGACCGCGTCGACCAAGTCGCAGCGGAGCTTCTGGAGGTTGCCCGCGAAGCCCCAGTTCTTCTCGTCGGCCTTGGCGCGCTCGTCGTGCTTGGCGAGCTCCATGTCGAGGACGTCGAGGAGGCGGGCGATGTCGTTGCGGGCGGCGGCGTACGCGCTGGTCGCGGTGCGTGGGGTTTGGCTGGCGTCGTTGGTCATGGCGTTCTCCGTTCGGGGCGTTTGGCGGGCTGCGGAATGCGTCCCGCGTTGGACACACAAGGGCGTGAGCCGCGCGGAACATCAAGGCCGTTTCGCCGGAATCCGCCGGGCTTTCGACGAATGTGGGCGACTCCGCGCCGAGGGCCGCCACGGTGGCCAAACGTGGCCGGATGCAGGTCCGGAAGGCGCTCCCGGAGGGCGGCCACATGGCCCAACACGCGCCTAACGCGAGTCCGGGGGGCGACCCGGGGCGGCTGAATCCGGCAGCGCTGTCGGTCGCGGACGCCGCGCGCGTGCTCACGCGCCTTGGCGGCGGCGAGGTGACGGAGGCGATGCTGCGCGCGGACATAGATGCAGGCGCGCCGACGAACACCGATGAGACGATGAACCTCGTTCACTACGCAGCGTGGCTCGTGAAGGAGATGGCGCGTGGCGACGATTGACCCGCGCAACCTCAAGCCGAGCGACGCGTGCCGCCTGCTCAACTCGACCCCGCTGGGCGAGGTGATCGCCGAGCGGCAACTGCATCGCCACCGCACGCGCGCTGGCTTCCGGATTGGGGACGGCAAGACGGTCGACCTCTTCCGCTATGTCGCCTGGCTCATCTCGATCCGGCACGCGCCGAAGCCAGACGCGCAGAAGAACGCGCTCAGCGGCTACGACGCCGAGCGAGAGCGGCAACGCGCCCGCGCCGCGGCTCTCTCGCTGTCGGGCCGCAACATCGGCGAGCTGCCGCCGGTCGGCGATCCCGAGCGGAAGGACCGCTGCTCGCGGTCGTTCCGGGCCTTCTGCGACACCTACTTCCCGCAGACGTTCCACCTGCCGTGGTCGGACGACCACCTGAAGGTGATCGCCAAGATCGAGCAGGCGGTGCTCGAGGGCGGGCTCTTCGCGATGGCGATGCCCAGAGGTTCCGGCAAGACGACGCTGTGCGAGATCGCATGCCTCTGGGCAATCCTGATCGGCGCGCGGCAGTTCGTGTGCCTGATCGGAAGCGACGAGGAGCACGCCGCGTCGATGCTGGAGAGCATCAAGAGCGAGCTGGAGAACAACGACCGGCTGCTCGACGACTTCCCCGAGGCGTGCTTCCCGATCCGCTGCCTCGAGGGCATCCACCAGCGGGCCTCGGGCCAGCTCTACCACGGCGAGCCGACGCACATCGGCTGGACCGCGAAGGAGATGGTGATGCCCACGATCGCAGACTCGCGGGCGTCGGGCGCGATCATCGCCGTCGCGGGCATCACCGGGCGCATCCGCGGCATGAAGCGGAAGCTCCCCGATGGCCAGAGCGTGCGACCGTCGCTGGTTCTGATCGACGATCCGCAGACGGACGAGTCGGCGCGCAGCCCGAGCCAGTGCGCGGCGCGCGAGCGCATCCTCGCGGGTGCCATCCTCGGACTCGCGGGCCCCGGCAAGAAGATCGCGGGACTGATGACGCTGACCGTGGTTCGGCCCGACGACCTGGCCGACCGGCTCCTCGACCGTGAGCGCCATCCCACATGGCAGGGCGAGCGCACCAAGATGGTGTACGCGTTCCCGACTGATGAGACGCTTTGGGCGCGGTACGCCGAGCTCCGCGCGGATGGTCTCCGCAATGATCGCGGCATCGGCGAAGCGACAGCATTCTACGAGGCCAACCGCGCAGCGATGGATGACGGCGCCGTGGTCGCATGGCCCGCCCGCTTCAACCATGACGAACGCTCGGCCATTCAGCACGCGATGAACCTGCGCTACCTCGACGAGGCCGCGTTCTGGGCCGAGTACCAGAACGAGCCGCTGCCCGAGGTAACCGCGGACGACGACCTGCTCACCGCCGAGCAGATCGCGGCCAAGACCAACGGCATCCCGCGTGGCGTTGTGCCGACGACCTGCACGCGGCTGACGATGTTCATCGACGTGCAGGGGAAGCTGCTCTACTGGCTCGTCGCGGCGTGGGAGGACGACTTCACCGGCTACGTCGTGGACTACGGCGCGTGGCCCGACCAGAAGGCGGCGTACTTCGCCTTGCGCGATGCGCGGGTCACGCTCCAGACGGCGCTGCCGCGAGCGGGCCAGGAGGGCGCGATCTACGCGGGGCTGGAAGCGCTGGTCGCGGAACGCGTCGGCCGGTCGTGGCGGCGCGATGATGGCTCCGAGGTGCGGATCGAGCGCTGTCTGATCGATGCGAACTGGGGCCAGTCGTCGGACGTCGTCTACCAGTTCTGCCGCCAGACGAGCTTCGGCGGCATCGTGATGCCCGGGCACGGCCGCTACGTCGGCGCGTCGAGCATCCCCTTCGCCGAGCACAAGCGCAAGCGCGGCGAGCGGGTCGGGCTCAACTGGCGCGTGCCGGTGGTGACGGGTCGCCGCGGCGTGCGGCATGCGCTCTTCGACAGCAACTACTGGAAGAGCTTCGTGCATGCCCGGCTGGCGGTCCCGATGGGCGACCCGGGCTGCCTCTCGCTCTTCGGCCGCGCGGCGGAGTCGCATCGGCTGCTCGCCGACCACCTGACCAGCGAGTACCGCGTCCAGACGAGCGGTCGCGGACGCACGGTGGACGAATGGAAACTGCGGCTGAGCGGGGCCGACAACCACTGGCTCGACTGCTTGGTCGGCGCGGCGGTGGCGGCCTCGATGCAGGGCACGGTGCTGTTCGGGACGGACGCCAAGCCGGAGACCCGGCCCCGGGTCCGGCTCTCGGAGATCCGGAGGGCCAAGGCGTGAGTGGCAAGGCGGCCCCGAACCCGAAGCCCGAGGAGTCGCGCGGCCTGCGGTGCCCGGCCTGCGGGTGCGCCCACCTCCGGGTGGTCTACACCCGACGGGCTTGGGGCGGTCGGGTGGTCCGGCGGCGTGAGTGCAGGCACTGCGGACGGCGCCTCACGACCTTCGAGGCCACCCCGAGCTAGTTGGTCCAACTGAACGGAGTTATCCGATGTACTCTTATGATCGCTCGTCCAATCTCCTGCCGTGGCCCGACCGCGACCCTGCCGACATGAACGCAGACGCCAGATTCTCGCCATGTCGTCGGTATCGCTACCTCCTGAAGCGCCGGTGGGCTCGGGAGAAGCCCTTCGTGCTGTTCATCGGCTTGAATCCTTCGACTGCCGACGAGACGCTCGACGATCCGACGGTCCGCCGGTGCGTTGGATTCGCTCGTTCGTGGGGTTACGGAGGCCTAATGCTGGCGAACCTGTTTGCGTTCCGGTCGACGTGCCCCCGCCGACTGACTCAGGTACGAGATCCCGTCGGCCCGGAGAACGACGACTGGCTGGTTCGATCGGCGCGATCGGCGGGGCTCGTCGTAGCTGCATGGGGCGTACACGGAACGCTACAGGATCGAGCGGACGCGGTCGTCGGACAGCTTCCCGACCTCTATTGCCTTGGTACGACTCGGGCAGGCGCGCCCCGGCACCCGCTGTACCTATCCGCGAATACTCCGCTTCAACCCTTCGTGCCCGCACATTCGACGTCGACGGCTTGACGGGCGACCTTTGGGATGGTAAGATATCCTTACCACTGGAAAGGACCGCCCCAATGGCAACCGACCCTGAGTGCAGACAGAGAGTCATCAGCACCCTCGAAGCCTTCCTGCGAAGTACCGGGCGCGAAGGCGTGACGCTCTCGGACACGACCAATCTGCATGCCGATCTCGGCATGGCGAGTGATGAGGGCCTCGACCTTGTTCTCGATCTGTGCGAGGCATTCGACTTCGACTTCCCGCACGACTTCAACCCCGTGGTGCACGAGAGTGGTCGCCGAGGGCGACGAGTCGGAGAGCTGATCGCGGCGATCGAAGCGTGCCTTCCGAAGGAGGTGTCAAGATGAGCCTCGCCCACACGCAGCCTGACGCCGTTGGACAACGACTCAGATGGGCACGCGAACAGGCCGGACTATCGCAGGGGCAGGTAGCACGCATGCTCGACCTTCATCGGCCAACGATCTCGCAGATCGAGTCCGGGCAGCGGACGATACGGCCCGACGAAGTCAATCGCCTTGCCGAGATCTACGGTGTGAAAGAAGCTTGGATCATCAAGGGCGACTCGGTTACCGACGAGGCACTCGATCCACGTGTCGAGCTTGCAGCAAGGCATCTGAGCCGTCTTCGGAGTGAGGATCTGGACACGATTCTACAACTCATCAAGGTCCTGCGTTCACGCCCGGAGGATGCTCGGTGAGCCCACATATCGCGGCCGCGCGCGAAGCCATGCGAAGCGCATTCGCAACGCGTCGAGCGCTCGGGATCGCGCGCGAGGAGTCCGTGAACATCTTCGACGTTGCGATCGCGCTGGGCGTAGAGGTCCGTTTCCAGGACGCCCCATCTCTGGAGGGCATGTTTGCTCGAGATCCACACCCACTGATCCTGCTTCCTTCGAGCAGGCATCGTCCCCTGCCGCGCATCCGCTACTCCTGCGCACACGAGCTTGGACACTCTCAACTCGGGCATGGCACGCACGTAGCCGAATACCTCGATCCTCGCTCCGGTCAACGAGATCGTTCCGCAGAGGAAATGGCCGCCGACACCTTTGCCACGAGCCTGCTGATGCCTCGGCCAGCCGTACTCGCTCGCTTCGCAAGCCACGACTGTAGCGTCCACTCCGCGAGCCCATCGCAGCTCTTCGTCATTGCAGGAGAGCTCGGCGTTGGATTCACAACGCTTGTGCGGCATCTCCAGTACGGACTTGAACTGATCAGCGCGGCATCAACGACCGCACTCCTACGTTCATCGCCGAAGCAGATCCGTGGTGAGCTGTCGGGCGATCCGAGCGCGCCGCCACTCACGATCGTCGGGCGGGCATGGCCCTCAGTTCCGGTAGATTTGGAGGTCGGCGATCTCCTCGGAGTGCCGATGGGTCTCGACATCTCGGGCGGCGGCATGATCAACGGCCCCTCGAGCGCCGAGTACACCTTCTTACGGGCCGAACGGCCGGGTGAATTCCGCCCAACAATCGGGGGGCGTCAGGTTCGCGCGCGCGTCGCACGCCACGGCTTCGTGGGGCAGTTGAAGTACCGCTACCTCGATGACCCGGAAGGATGATGGCCGAGAGCGTGATCCAATCATCGAACATCTCGCTTGCATGGGCAGCGGCGCTTCGCGAAGTCTACCGACGACCGCGCAAGCGGTCCGATCCCTTGATGCTTTCGGTTGCCGGCTTCGAGGGTGAGGTCCCCGATGAGGATGCCGCAATCCGTGTGGCCGTTGATCGGGAACTTGCTCGGCTTGGCAAGATGTCTGTTCAGATCTCGGCTCTCACGATATTCCCTTATGCCCGGTGGGCGCGCCGGGGTCGCCCGCCATGCGCCGAGTTCTCGACCGAGTGCGTCGATCGACTGCTGCCCCGAATGAAGCGATTGAACCAGAGGAATCGACTCGGCACTTACTTCGAACGGATGATGGCCTTCACCGGCACAGCGCGCGACGGATCAACGCAGACCGTGAACCAGCTCCAGTTCGTGATCGACCTCATGCGCGTGGGAGGCCGTCGCCCGCGCCAGTCGGCTCTGCAAATCGCGTGCTTTGATCCTGCCAAGGACCACAGCCGGCAGACGCGGCGAGGGTTCCCATGCCTGCAGCAGGTGAGCGTGACCTACGAGCCGGATGGACGGTTCGCCTTGAACGCGTATTACCCGACACAGTTCCTCTTCGACCGAGGTTACGGCAACTACCTTGGCCTCTGTCACCTTGGCTGCTTCGTCGCCCATCAGACCGGCACACCAATGGCCCGCTTCAACTGTTTCGTGGCAAGGCCAGAGCTCGGCGATGTGTCGAAGCGCAACCTCGCTCCGCTCATTCAATCGCTGCCCACGTCTCCAACCGGGACCGAGGGGCGAGCAGGAGGCACGGCATGAGCCCGACGCTCTCTTTCAGAGACTACCAGCGAGAGGCTGCCACTACGGATCTCGCCGTAGGCCAGGACCTCAAGGCGATTATGGTGCCGCTCTTGGGGCTTGCCGGTGAGGCGGGGTCACTTCTCTCGGAGTACAAGAAGTTCCTCCGCGAGGGCGAACGGTACAAGCCGTTCACCGATCAGGTGTCCGAGGAGATTGGCGACATCCTTTGGTATCTGGCCAACATCGCGCAGAAGGCCGGACTCGATCTCCAAGAGATCGCCGAGGAGAATCTCGGCAAGTTGCGGCAGCGCTGGCCGCAAGAGGACGGGCAGGGCGCTGGCCTGTTTCCGCTGCACAGCCGCTACGACGCGGCGTATCCAGATGGTGAGCGCCTGCCCACCACGATCCGTGTCGAGTTTCGTGACGTCCTCGTCAATGGCGTGACGAAGCTGCAGATGACCTGCGATGGAAGGGTGCTCGGCGACCCGCTGACGGACAATTCGCATGTTGAGGATGGCTATCGCTACCACGACGTGTTCCATCTCACCAACGCAACTCTGCTTGGCTGGTCTCCGGTCGTCCGGAGCAAGTCGCTGCTCTATGTCAAGCGGAAGTCGAACCTCCCGCTCGAAGAGGTCGAGGACGGCGCAAGGGCCGCGGTGACTGAGGAAGCGATCTCAGCGCTCGTGTTCGCTCACGCCATGGACTATTCCTTCTTTGAGAGCACCACGAGTGTCGACTACGAAGTGCTGCGTTCAATCGCACTGATGACGCGCCCATTCGAGGTTCGAGACCGGTCTCCGCGCGAGTGGGAGCGTGCGATTCTGCAGGGATACGCCGTGTGGCGGCAGATGATCGCAGGTCGCGGAGGCGTCTTCGTCGGCGACGCGGTTGCCCAAAGTGTGAGCTACGAACCTCTGCCAACGGCCCCGAGCTCGACGCCTCTCGTTCCTTCAGGCGAAGAGGGGCCTGGACGTCTACCGGTGTAACAGATTCGCCCTGCGCCGGTATTGCCACGCGCACCACCGTCGGCGGCGGCATAGGTCACCCGTAGCGGCTTCGCCATCCCGGCAGCCGCACGGAGCGACCTCGCCGTGCCGACGAACGACCTCGATCAAGCCATCCGCGACAACGCCGCCGGTCCCGCGCGCGTCCAAGGCGACTCGGGCAGCGTCCAGCAGCACGCGCTGAAGGACCAGATCGAGGCGGACCGCTACCTCGCGAGCAAGGACGCGGCGAAGAAGCCTGCCAAGGCGCTCCGATTCACCCGGCTGATTCCCCCTGGCGCGGAGGGCGGCTGAGGTGCTCGGTTTCTTCACGCGCAAGCCGAAGACCGACGCTGCGCCGCGGCAGATCGCGCCGACCAAGGGCGGCCGGGTGGTCCGCGTTGTCCGCGCCGGATTCGACTCGGCGGTCACCAACGACCACAACCGCCGCCACTGGGCCAACGCCGACGGCCTGAGCGCCGATGCAGCCGCATCGCCCGAGGTGCGCCGCACGCTCCGCAACCGTGCCCGCTATGAGGTCGCCAACAACTCCTACGCGCGTGGCATCGTCCTGACGCTCGCCAACGACGTCATCGGCACCGGCCCTCGGCTCCAGCTCTTGACCGACAGCGCCGAAGCCAACCAGCGCATCGAGCGTGAGTTCACGCGCTGGGCCAAGGCGATCCGCCTGCCCGAGAAGCTCCGCACGATGCGGATGGCTCGGGCTCAGGACGGCGAGGCCTTCCTCGTCCTGACCGACAACCCTCGTCTGCCGACAGCGATCAAGCTCGATGTGCGGTTGGTCGAGGCCGATCAGGTCACGACGCCCGATCTCATGACGCTGCTTGAGGGCAGCGTCGACGGCCTCGTCTTCGACGAGTTCGGCAACCCCATCGAGTACCACGTCCTCAAGGAACACCCCGGCGGCACCGGCAGCGCGATGCTCGGCTTCGAGTACGACCGCGTGCCCGCCGAGGCGGTGATCCACTTCTTCCGTGTCGACCGCGCGGGCCAGTCGCGGGGCATCCCCGACATCACGCCGGCGCTGCCGCTTTTCGCGCAGCTCCGCCGCTACACGCTGGCGGTGCTCGGCGCTGCGGAAACAGCCGCCGACTTCGCGGGCATCCTCTACACCGACACGCCCGCCAACGGCGAGGCCGAGAGCGTCGAGCCGATGGACTCGATCGAGCTCGAGGCGCGGTCGCTGCTGACGATGCCGGGCGGCTGGAAGATGGCGCAGGTCCAGGCGGAGCAGCCGTCGACGACCTACGCCGAGTTCAAGCGCGAGCTTCTCAACGAGATCGCCCGCTGCCTGAACATGCCATTCAACGTCGCGGCGGGCAACTCGTCGGGCTACAACTACGCCTCGGGTCGCCTCGACCACCAGACGTACTTCAAGTCGATCCGCGTCGAGCAGGAGCACATCGCGTGCGTCGTGCTCGACCGCATCCTCGCGGCCTGGCTCCGCGAGGCGGTGCTCGTCTCCGATCTCCTGCCGCTTCCGATCCGCACGCTCGTCGCCCGCGGCGAGTCCGGCGGCCTTGCGCGCCAGTGGTTCTGGGATGGGCATGAGCACGTCGACCCGGCGAAGGAGGCGACGGCGCAGGCAACGCGCCTGGCGAGCCACACCACGACGCTCGCCAACGAGTACGCCAAGCAGGGACGCGACTGGGAGACGGAGCTGCGGCAGCGCGCGAAGGAACTCGCGCTGATGGCTGAGCTCGGGCTGCCTTCTGCAGCCGCTGGCCCGTCGCAGGAAACTGAACCCGCGAACGTGACGGAGGACGACGATGCCGACGGTGACTGAGAAGCCGCGGGTGCTGCACCTCTGCGCGCCCGTCACCGACTGGAACGCCATCGAGGCGTCCGACGCGCACGCCGCCGGGGACCGACCGTCGCTGCGCCGCTTCAGCATGACCGCCTACACCGGCGGCGCGATGACGCTCGCGGGCTGGCCGCATCCGGTGGTCGTTGACCTCGCGGGGATGCGCGTCGCGGCCAAGAGCCGTCCGATCCTCAAGGACCACAACCGCTCATTGATCGTCGGCCACACCGACTCGATCGGCGTTCAGAACTCGCAGCTTCAGGTGACCGGCGTCGTCAGCGGCGCTGGTCCCGTGGCGCGGGAGATCGTCGAGTCGAGCCTCAACGGATTCCCGTGGCAGGCGTCGCTCGGCGCGGTGGCCCAGCGCGTCGAGTTCGTCGCCAAGGGACGCACCGCCCGGGTCAACGGCCGCGAGTTCGCCGGGCCACTTCACATCGCACGCGAGTCGGTCCTCGGCGAGGTCAGCTTCGTTGCGCTCGGGGCCGACGACGACACGACCGCACAGATCGCAGCGGCGCGCCCCGGACGCGCTGCCGCTCAGGAGACCAACACCATGACCTTCGAACAGTGGCTGGAGGCGAAGGGATTCGCCGACGCGGACCTCAACGACGCCCAGCGCGCAAGCCTTGAGGCGCTCTTCGCCAGCGAGTCGGCGACGGGCACCGAGCCCGCGACCGAAGACCCGGACGACACCGACCCCGCGACCGTCGCCGCGCAGATGCGGGCCGAGGCCGCCGCCGAGTCGGCGCGTATCGCCGCGATCCGTCGGCTGTGCGCTGCGAGCGGTGGCAGCCGCCACGCCGAGCTCGAAGCCAAGGCGATCGCCGACGGCTGGGATGCGACGCGCACCGAGCTCGAACTGCTCCGCGCCGAGCGCCCTGCCCTCGCGACTGGCGGGGTGCGCCGCGACGGCGATGCCGGAACCACGGCCCGCGTCGTCGAGGCGGCGCTCTGCCTCTCCGCGGGCATCCCCGAAGCCGAAGTCGGCAAGTGGTACGACCAGCGCACCATGAACGCGGCCGTCGCCGGTCGCCTTCAAGGCGCGGGCGTACACACGGCGCTCGGGTACGCGATCGAAGCCATCGGCGGCTCCTCGCGCACCACGCACGTCGACAACGACTTCATCCTGACCGCCTTCGAGGCCGATCGGCAGCTGCGCGCCCAGGAACGCGCCGAGCGAGCGATCCGCGCCTCGGGCGGCGGCTTCAGCACGATCAGCCTCTCAGGCATCCTCTCGAACGTCGCCAACAAGGCGATGCTCGCGGCGTACCAAGCGGTCGACAGCGTCGTCGCGATGTTCTGCGGCGAGGCGGACGTGGCCGACTTCAAGGAGGTCACGCGCTACCGGCTCACCGGCAACGGCGTCTTCGAGAAGGTCGGTGCCGACGGCGAGCTGAAGCATGCCACCCTCAGCGAGGAGTCGTACACCAATCGCGTCGAGACCTTCGGCCGGATCTTCGCGCTCACGCGGCAGATGATCATCAACGACGACCTCGGAGCCTTCCTCCAGATCCCGCGCATCATCGGCCGTATGTCGGCGCTGAAGCGCGAGGAGGCGGTCTTCGAGCTCCTGCTCGCCAACCCGGGGACGTTCTTCTCCGTCGGCAACAAGAACTTCATCTCGGGCGTGGACACGGCGCTGTCGATCGATGCGCTCACCAAGGCCGAGCAGACGTTCATGGACCAGACGGACTCGGACGGCAAGCCGATCCTGATCTCGCCGTCCGTGCTGCTGGTGCCGACGGCGCTCAAGGTCACCGCGCAGCAGCTCATGACCGAGACGCGGGTCAACGAGACGACCTCGGCCGACAAGCCCAAGCCCGCCAACAACCCGCACGCGGGCAAGTGGAAGCCCGTCGCCAGCCCGTACCTCAACGCGCAGGGCATCCCGGGCGGCAGTGCGAAGGCGTGGTACCTGTTCGCCAACCCCGCCGACGTCGCGGCGATCGAGATCGCGTACCTGCGCGGTCGTCGCGTCCCGACCATCGAGAGCGGCGAGACCAACTTCAACACGCTGGGCATGCAGTGGCGCGGCTACTTCGACTTTGGCGTTGCCATGCAGGACCGCCGCGCGGCCGTCAAGGTCAAGGGCGAGGCGTGAGCCCCGCATTCCTGAACCAGCAGCAAGGACCCCGACTCCCATGATCGTCTCCGTCCAGCCCAACATCGTCGTCAAGCAGTCGCCCGCGGCGCTCGACGTCCTCATCGAGTACCCGGCGCTTCCCGAGGGAGGCGAGCGACCCCGGATCGTCCAGTCGATTGGGCGGCTCGCGCTCGCCAAGGCGACGCGCACGAGCGTGCTCGGCGTCGAAGCCGAGATCCCGCCGGAAGTCGCCGGTGACATCGCGGTCGACTCCGTGACGCTTGTCGTCGCCCATCCCGGCGACCTCAACCTCGACGGCACCGTCGACGCGGCCGACCTGGGGATGCTGCTCGGCGATCCCGCGGTCGACGGGGCGTCGATCGGCACGCTGCTCGGCGCGTGGGGGAAGTCCAAGCCGCCGACGACGGTCGCGCGATCGCCGCTCGTGCCGCGCATGGGGTCAACCGGCGGCGGCAAGTTCAAGCTCTCCGTCACCGGCTCGAACCCCGTGCTGGCCGACGCCGACGACTGGGTGTTCCTCACCCATCGCATCACGCTTCCCCCCAACACCCCCGCGAAGGTGCGGTGGCTGCTGCCGCTCACCTGACAGGAGACCTGACCCATGGCACTCGCCACGTTCATCCATGAGGGCCGCTCGATCGACTACACGCCCGGCACTGATGTCGCCGCCGGCGCGGTGGTCGTGCAGGGCGAGCTCGTCGGCATCGCCAAACTCGACATCAAGGCCAACACGCTCGGGGCGCTCGCGGTCGCGGGCGTCTTCGACATCACCAAGGCGACCGGCGCGGGCACCGCGATCACCGCGGGCGCGTTCGTTCACTGGGACGCGACCAACTCCATCGCCACGACCGCCGACGGCGGAGGCGCGAACAAGCGGATCGGCAAGGCCGTCGCCGCGGCCGCGACCACCGACGCCAAGGTGCGCGTGCGTCTGTCGCAGTGACACAAACTCCGGAGGCCGTCCCCATGCCCGACATACTCGAACAAGGCTCCGCCTGGCTTGATCAGCAGCGCACTGCGCACATGACGCGACGCGTCGAGTACCGGCGCGGCGGACAGTCCGCGTCGGTCGATGCCACGATCGGCCGGACGCTCTTCGAGCAAGTCGATCGGATGGGCATCGTCCAGAAGATCGAGTCGCGGGACTTCCTCGTGCTGCGTACCGACCTCGTGCTTGGCGGCGTCGAGACATTGCCGTTCGCTGGCGATCGCGTGCTTGATCCCGATGGCGACACGACGGCGGTCTACGAAGTGATGGCACCCGGAACCGAGCCGCCGTTCCGCTACAGCGATCCGTACCGCCGGACACTGCGCATCCACACGAAGCATGTCGGCAGCGAGGCGGTGCTCGGTGGCGGTCACCCGGGAACGACGCCGGGCACGGGGGTGACGCCGTGACCAGCGTCACATCCGCCAACGGCGTAGTACCCGTCAAGCCCAACGGCAACGGCACGCACCGATGGGCGGCCGTGCTGCTCACCGCCGCGCTCGCGGTTCTCGCCATGACCGTCCAATGGGGCGTCGTCACCACCAAGCTCGACCACGTGGAGAAGCGGCTCGACGAACTCATCGTCGAGGCCCGCTCGCTCCGCGCCGAGTACCAGTCGATCGAGCGGCGGATCTCCTGGCTCGAGGGACGGTCGCTCGGCGGCGTGCCGCAGAGGGCCAAGCCATGAGCACGATCACCGACATCGCCGACGCCGTCGCCGCCCGCCTGAACGCGGGCACCTTCTCGATGCCGTTCACCGCGGTGCGACGCTACCAACCCGTCTACGCGCTCGATGAACTCGCAACGCTCCGCGTCTCCGTCGTGCCGCGGTCGCTCGCGATCGTCGGAGCGTCGCGGCAGACGAGCCAGGTCGACGCCCAGATCGACATCGGCGTGCAGAAGCGGCTCTCGTCATCACCCGCGAGTCCGGCATCCGACGAGGCCGAGATCGATGCGCTGCTTGGGCTCGTCGAGGAGATCGCCGACTGGATGCGCTTCGCGCGCCTGCCCACCACGCCCGAAGCGGTGTGGGTCGGCGTGGCGCAGGAGCCCGTCGTCGCCGGCGAGCACCTCGAGCAGCACCGGCAGTTCACCAGCATTCTCACCGTCACCTACAGGATGCTGCGATGACCGCGAACCCGATCGCCTTCGACATGACGGTCAGTGCGACGCCGGTGCGCGTCTCGAACGTCGCGCTGATCGCCGACATCGCGCTCACCAACACCACCGCGTCGCGGACGGCGTACGTCTCGACCGACGGCGGCATCACCCGCGCCTCGATCCCGACCAACGTGCAGGTCCGTCTCTCGGGCGTCAACCTCAACGACCTCTGGGTCTACGCCAACGGCGCAGGCACCGTCGTCTCGATCGTCGGCAACTCGCGTTCGCGCTGACCCCCGGAACTCCCGGAACCCCCTCTCGGCAGCAGAAGGAGCACCACAGATGGCAATCCGACTCGGCATGGAAGCCAAGCTCTACTTCAAGACCGGCGGACAGGCAGGCGCCGGTTCGTGGACGCTCCTGGCCAACGTCAAGGACGTGACGCTCTCGCTCGAGGCGGGCGAGGCCGACGTGACCACGCGCGCCAACAACGGCTGGCGCGCGACCGTCGCCACGCTCAAGGAAGCCACCGTCGAGTGGGAGATGGTGTGGGACACCGGCGATGCCGGGTTCACCGCCATCAAGAACGCGTTCCTGTCCAACGCCGTCATCGGACTGCAGGTGCTCGACGACGCGACGCCGTCGGGCGAGGGGCTGCAGGCCGACTTCATGATCACCAACTTCAGCCGCAACGAGGCCCTCGAGGAGGCCATCACCGTCTCGGTGTCCGCAAAGGTCACCTACTCGGCGAGCGCTCCGACATGGCTCGACTGATCCCAACTGGAGGACTCCTGACCGATGAAGACCTTCACCGACAACGCCGGACGCAGCTGGACCGTCGAGGTCAACGTCTCCGCGATCAAGCGGGCGCGGACGCTCGCGGGCGTCGACCTGCTCGAGGGACTCGACGGATCGTTCATCGAGCGCTTCTCCCGCGATCCCATCCTGCTGGTGGACGCCCTCTACGCGGTGTGCAAGCCGCAGGCCGACGAGCGTTCGGTGACCGACGAGGAGTTCGGTCGTGCGATGGCGGGCGACGCGATCGACCATGCCACGCAGGCGCTCTTGGAGGAACTGGTGTCTTTCTCCCCGAGCCCGAGGGATCGCCGGGCCCTCGGGCAGGTGCTGGCGACGACACGGCGAGTGATGGAGAAGGCCCGCGACCTGATCGATGCGCGGCTGGAGAGCGGAGCGATCGAGGAGGCGGCGGATCGGGCGCTGGCGCAGGCGGCGGCAGAACTCGAAGCACTTCCGGGCGGAACTCCGGGGGCGCTTCCGGGGGTGCCGACCGGCTCATCTGGCAGTGCGCCGGAATCGTCGGCGTCGATCCCGGCAACCTCACCCTGCGGGAGCTCCTCGTGATGGCCGAGGCCCGCCAGCGCGAGTTGTGGTCCCGCACCGCGTCGGTGATGGCGCTGATCGCCAACACGCAGCGCGACCCCAAGAAGACCCGGCCGTTCCGGCCCTCGGACTTCGACCCGTTCTCAGCGGCGAAGTCGGCCGAGCCCTTGTCCAAGTTCCGGGGGGTCGGCGTCGGCGTCCTCAAGACCGTGTTCATCGATCCGCTGCGGAACGCCGCAGCGCCGCAGGAGGCAACGTCATGAACGCACTCTCCACCCGACACCTCGCCTACGGCTTCGCGCTGGTGATGATCTCGCTGGGCCTCGCGGCCTGCGCGGGCTTCGACATCGGCGACATCGTCAAGGTCAAGACGCCCAACGCGATCCAGCAGACGACGGGGCTTCCCGCACGCACGTCGCTCAACGATGCCGAGGCGGAGTACCGCGCGTGGTTCGAGAACACCCAGCGCGTCGGTGCGCAGTGGAAGGCGAGCATTGAGCGCGGCAACGACGTCCGTGCCCTCCTGAACCAGCTCACGCTCGCAGCGCTCGACGAGGTCGGCCCGACGCTGGCGGGCGTGCCGATCGTTGGACCGGCGCTCCCCGCGCTGACCGGGCTCGTCGGCCTCTTCATCGGCGCGGCTCGACTCCGCAAGGAGAAGGAGGCGTCGTTCAACAAGGGCCTCAAGGAAGGCGGCGTCCTCGCAGGCAGCAACGGTCACGGCAACGGAGGCACGCCATCGTGATCGACATGCGGATCACGAGCATGTTCTTCGACCGGCCCAAGGTCATCCGGGCCGTCGATCGCGCCAAGCGACAGGCGCTCTCGAAGGGCGGCGCCTTCATCCGACAGGCCGCCCGCACCAGCATCCGCCCGCGCAAGGGAACCAGCACTCCGGGCAACCCGCCGTTCTCGCATGAAGGCAGCCTGCGACGCCTGATTCTCTTCGGCTACGACGCCGGGAGCGATTCCGTGGTCGTCGGACCGGTCGGCTTCAAGCGGTCGACCGCGCCGAACGTCCTCGAGTTCGGAGGCACGACGACGATCCTGCGAAGGCAGAAGGGCCGCCTCGTCCAGCATCGCGTGAAGATCGCCGCTCGCGCCTACATGGCCCCTGCGCTCGAGCGCGAGCGGCCGAAGCTGCCCGCCCTCTGGCGCAACAGCGTGAGGGGGTCGTGACATGCCCCCCGGAAGCGGCTCCAACACCCGCGGTATCCGCGCCGGTCGCGCGTTCGTCGAGCTCGGCGTCAATGACAAGCTGACCGCCGGGCTGCGGCGCGCCCAGCAGAGGCTCAAGGCATTCGGTGAAGGCGTCCGCGCCGTGGGCATGCGGCTCACCGCACTCGGCGGTGGCGTGCTCGCGCCGCTGGCTGCGAGCGTGAAGGTCTTCTCGAACACCGGCGACGCACTCGACAAGATGGCCATTCGCACCGGTATCAGCGTCGAGGCGCTCTCGGAGCTTGGGTTCGCCGCGGAGCAGTCCGGCGCGGACCTCGAGACGCTGGAGACGGGCGTCCGCATCCTGCAACGGTCGATCAGCGACGCCGAACGCGGGATGTCCACCGCCACCGACGCGTTCGCCGAGCTGAACCTCACAGCCGCTGCTCTGCGCGGCCTCTCGCCGGAGCAGCAGTTCAAGCTGGTGGCCGACCGATTGAGCCAGGTGGTCGACCCGGCGAAGCGCACGGCGCTGGCGATGCAGCTCCTCGGCCGCTCGGGCACGCGGCTGATTCCGCTGCTCGAGGGCGGAGCGGCGGGCATCGAAGAGCTCCAGAAGCAGGCACGCGAGTTCGGACTCACTGTCTCGACCGAGACGGCAGCCGAGGCTGCGCTCCTCAACGACACGCTCAACATCCTCTGGCGGGTGCTCAAGCAAGGCGTCTTCGTCATCGGATCGGCGCTTGCGCCGGTCGTGACCGAGCTCACCGGCCGCATCGCCAAGGCGATCGTCTCGGTCAACGATTGGATTCGGAACAACAAGGGACTGATCGTCACCGCCGCAAAGGTGGCGGCGGGCGTCGTCGCCGCGGGCGTGGCACTGATCGGCCTCGGACTTCTGATCAGCGGCATCGGCGCGGCGTTTGGCGTGCTGGCCTCCGTCGTGGCGGGTGTCGGCACGGCGCTCGGCTTCGTCGGTGCAGCCGTCGCGGCGCTGCTCTCGCCGATCGGGCTGGTGATCGCGGCCGTCGCCGGACTGGGGACAGCGCTCCTCGTCTGGTCGGGCGCGGGCGGCGACGCTCTCGCGTGGCTGGGTGACCAGTTCGGACGGCTCCGCGACTTCGCCAGCAAGGTCCTCGGCGGGATCACGGATGCACTCGCGGCGGGCGACATCCCGCTCGCCGCGCAGATCCTGTGGCTCGCGCTGCAGCTCGTCTGGCAGAAGGGCGTCGCATCGCTCAGCCGCATCTGGCTTGGCGCGCGGGACTTCTTCGTGACCACCGCCCAGAAGATGTGGTTCGGGGCGATCGCCGCAGCGCAGATGGGCTTCCACGCCCTCGAGGTCGGCTGGATCGAGACGACCGCCTTCCTCTCCAAGACCTGGACCCGCTTCGCAAGCGGCTTCCAGAAGGTGTGGGAGACAGCCACGAGCTTCGTCGCCAAGCGGATGCTCGAGATTCAGGGGCTCTTCGACTCGTCGCTCGACGTCGACGCCGCCAAGAAGCTGGTCGACGACCAGCTCGAAGCGCGGCTCGGCGAGATCGATCGCGGCGCTCAACGTGACATCTCCGAACGCGAGACTCGTCGTCAGCGGGAGCGCGACGCGGCAGCCTCGCTCAACGAGGCGACGCTGTCCGAGATCGGCCGCCAGTTCGAGGAAGCGCAGGCGGCGCTCAAGAGCGGCAACGACGCCCGCATCGCCGAGACGGAGCGTGCCCTTGCCGAAGCGCGACGGAAGCTCGACGAGGCGATCGCCGAGGCCAAGCGCAAGCGCGAGGAAGCGGACACCGGGACGGATGTGCCGCGTCGCTCGCCCGCGGACCTCTTGGCCGACCTCGAGGATCGCCTCGGATCGCTCGGAGAGCGGATCGGCCAAGGGATCGAGGTGCGCGGCACCTTCAGCGGCGCGGCAGTCGCGGGACTGGCGTCGTCGGGCGGCACCGCCGAACGGACCGCGCGGGCCAGCGAGCAGACGGCCCGCAACACCAAGCGGCTGGTGGATGCCGCGCAGTCGGGTGGTCTCGCCTTCGGCTGATCCCCGGAAGCGACCCCCCGGAAGTGACCGCCGAGAAAGCAGGAGCACACGGACCGTGCCGATCGTCGTCGCAGAGAAGTTCGATAGCCGCGTCTCGACCGCCGGGCAGAACGCCTCGGTCGAGCTCAAGTACATCGTCTTCGGCACGAACAGCGATCTGGCGGCCAAGAGCGAGCTGGCGAGCGCCTCGCCCATCGGCTACGACGGCCTGCCTCGCCAGTCGATTCAGATCGAGCCGCTGGCCAACGACATCTGGGAGGGCACCGTCCGCTATGGCGCGAACGAGTCGAGCGAGCCGCCGCAGACGGGCGAGTCGACCTTCGCTTTCGAGACCGGCGGCGGCACGCAGCACATCACGCACTCGCGCGCGACCGTCGGCATCTACGCACCGCCGGGAGTCACCGCACCCAACTTCCAAGGCGCGATCGGCGTCAACGAGAACGCCGTCGAGGGCGTCGACATCACCGTGCCCGTCTACCAGTTCTCCGAGACGCACTACCTCCCGTCCGGTGCGGTGACGCTCGCCTATCGCGGCACCCTCTTCAACCTGACGGGCAAGGTCAACAGCGCAGGGTTCAAGGGACTGGCTGCGGGCGAGTGCCTCTTCCTCGGTGCGTCCGGCTCGAAGCGCGGCAGCGGCGATTGGGAGATCACGTACCGCTTCGCAGGATCACCGAACATGACCGGCCTCGCGGTCGGCCCGATCACCGGCATCAGCAAGGGCGGCTGGCAGTACCTCTGGGTGCGCTACGCGGATGTCGAGGATGACGGCGCGAAGATGCTCGTCAAGCGCCCGATCGGGGTCTACGTCGAGCGGGTCTACGACGCTGGCAACTTCGCCGCACTGGGGATCGGGACATGACCGATGCGCTGAAGAAGGTCCGCTCGGGCGAGCCGCTCCGCATCCCCGCTGCGGCCTACAACGCCTTCGTCGACGCGGCCCATCTGGCTCGTCGCATCGACGCCGATGCGCAGGTCGACCGGCTGCGAACGAACCTTGGCGAGCAGCTCGTGCTGGTCCGCAACGAGTCGGGCGACGACCTGCCGCGCTTCGGCGTGCTCGGGATCAACGGACCGATCGTCTCGCCCGCCTCGGGAGAAGGCAACGCCGACGAGTTCAAGCGGCGGGTCGCCATCATCGGCGCAGCGATCACCGAGACGGACGAGTTCGTCGGCCGCTTCGTCGTCGCCCGCGAGCCCATCGCGGCGGGCCGCATCGGGCTGGCCGTCCTGCGCGGGGTCACTCCCGCGGTGATCTCCGTCGGAAGCGCCGAGCACACCCACGCCGACACCGAGGCGGATGCGCAGTTCCTCAGGAGTGGCTTCACCGGCGCAGCCCGCATCCTGTGGAAAGAGACTTCCGGGGGCGGCACCGGTTCCAAGCTCGCCATCGTCGAGATCGGTCCCGCGAACCGCGATCGCTTCCCGGCCCGGCTCACGAACGCCTTCGACATCGACGGTCGCACCTTCGGCTGGCTCTACGCCTGGGAGGAGGTCCGGCTCGACGCCGATCCGGCAAGCGCCACCTTCGCACAGTACATCGCGCCACCCGAGGGCAGCGATGCCCTGTCGTCGTCTGGTTCATCCAGCAAGCTCGCGTTCAACCGCTACGAGGCGCACCTGTCGGTCATCCACGCGCAGCCGGACGCGGGCATCGACGGCTTCGCCAACGCCGGTGCCTGCCTCGTGCCCGGCGTGCTCAAGAACTGCCCGCCCGCGAAGGCCGCTGTGCCGTACCTCCGACCCGTGCCGAAGGGCGTCGTCGTCGAGATGCGGGCGGAGCGCACTTTGCAGGGCGAGACGCGATTCGTCTTCGACGCGATGACGCCCATCGAGTTCCGGGAGATGACCGTCCCACAGGAGTTCTACGAGTGAGTGCTCCTGCCACCATCGACGATCGCCGCGAGGCCGAGCGGCAGAAGTACCTCGCGCTCGGGCAGCGGACCGGCGGCCGTTACGGCAGCAGCAACCACGGTCGACGTGCGATCGTGTCGGTGCTGCTGCGACAGCCGCGCTTCGTCGTCGACTTCGGCTGCGGCAGCAACGACTTCATCCACGAGCTGCGACGCCGGGGTGCCGACGGGCTCGGGATCGACTTCGCCGACGACCGAGCCGACATCCTCGCGCCGATGCACGCGGTTCCGCTGGCGGCGGGCATCGCCGACGTCGTCACGAGCTTCGATGCGATCGAGCACCTGCTGCCGGAGGATGTCGACCCCGCGCTCGCCGAGATGCGGCGCGTCGCCCGACCCGGCGCGGCCTTCGTGCTCTCGGTGTCGACGCGACCGAGCCGGATCACCGCACACGGCGAGAACCTCCATCCGACGGTGCGGCCGCGGGCGTGGTGGCTCGAGCGGATCGAACGCGTCGGCCAGATCGAGCGCGGCCGTTCCGGGGGCGGTGGCTACATCGAGGGGGTGTTCCATGCGTGACCACGATTCGGACATCGCGGCGCTTCAGGCGGGGCTGCATGTGCGCCGACCAGCGAAGAACGGCCTGCGGCTCTACACCACCGACTTCGACAGCGTCTCGCTCTGCGATTTCTACCGCGGGCGGCATGCGTTCCTCGTGCTCTCGGGTCCGTCGCTGGCGACGCACGACCTGAGCCAGCTCACGCGCCGCGGCATCGTGACGATGGGGGTCAACAACTCGTGGGCGGTCCATCGCCCGAACCTCTGGACCTGCGTCGACTCCGCCGGCCGCTTCATCGACACCGGCTGGAAGGACCCGGGCATCCTGAAGTTCGTGCCGATGTCGGCGTGGAACGAACGGCTGCGCGTTCAGAGGCCGAATGGCGCGATGGCGGCCAGTGCGTTCCGCGTGAAGCAGATGCCCTCGGTCCTGCTCTACCGCCGCAGCGAGCACTTCGACCATCGCCGCTTCCTCGACGAGGACGTCGTCTGCTGGGGCAACCACACGGCGACGAAGGACTCGCTCGGCATCAAAGGCAAGCGCTCGGTGATGCTCGTGGCGCTACGCCTCCTGCACTATCTCGGGTTCCGCACGGTCTACCTCGTCGGCGCGGACTTCAAGATGACCCCCGCGCAGGGCTACGCATTTGATGAGGCGCGGAGCGCCGAAGCGGTTCGCCACAACAACGTGCTCTACGACTCGCTCAACCGCCGCTTTGAGGCGCTGCGCGATCACTTCAAGGAGCACCGCTTCAACGTCCTCAACTGCACGCCAGAGAGTGGGCTTACCGCCTTCCCGCACATCCCGTTCGAGCAGGCGATCGAGAAGGCCGCCGCCGAGTGCGGCAAGTCGATCAACACGAAGGGCTGGTACACGACATGAGCAGCGCCCCCGGCACGAAGTACTTCCTCTACATCCCTGTCTGGGCGACCACGCAGCAGCCCCCCGGCAGTGGGCCAGGCAGCAGCGAGTCCGAGCCGACCGAGAGCACCGAGTCCGCCAGCAGCGTGATGAGCAGTGACGATCCGCCGCCGAGTTCGGAGACTGGCGGATCGAGTGGTGTCGGCTCCAGCGGCGTCGGCTCGAGTGGAGGCGGAACCAGCGGTGGCGGCGGAACCGAGACTGGTGGAACCGGTCCGGGTGGAACGGGACCCGGCGGGACCGGCCCCGGTGGAACTGGCCCTGGCGGAACTGGCCCCGGTGGCACAGGACCGGGCGGGAGCAGCTCGGGTGGTTCGTCCAACTGCCTGCTCTACGGCACGCTCGTCACGATGGGCGACGGTCGCCGTGTGCCCATCGAGATGCTCGCGTCTGGCGATCTCGTTGCGTCGCTCGTTGTCCCCGGCCTCAGGACCGATGTGCCCTTCGGCCGCCAGTATGAATGGATGTCGACCTGGGGACTCGCCGGTGCGAGCCTCAAGAACGCGCGCCTCGCCAGCGTGCAGCTCGGCGAACACGACGGCTTCTTCCTCGTCAACGGCCGTATCAAGGCGACGTTCGAGCACCCGTTCCTGATCCGACGTGAGCACGAGGGCCAGGAGGCATGGGGCTTCTGCGCCGCGGAACTGCTGCGTGTGGGTGACGTGCTCATCACCCATCAGCCCGGCGCGGCGACCGACGGCCTCGCCGAGGAACCGATCGTCACCATCGAGCGGATCGCGGGCCGCGTCCGAACCGTCGCCCTCTGCGTGCCCGGCACCAACACCTTCCTCGCCGACGGGGCGTGGACGCACAACACCTTCGGGCCGTCGATCCTGAGCTCGACCTCCGGCAGCAGCTCGAGCAGCAGCGGCAGCAAGTCGAGCGGGTCGAGCTTCTCCAGCAGCAGCGGCTCGCCGGTGCTCACCCAGTTCACCCAGTCCAGCTTCACCTTCGGGGCCAGCAGCGGGAGCGTCGGCCTGACCAACAAGGGGTGAGCGGGGGAGACTGGCGGGGGCGAGCCCCGCCAGACCGGCCGCCCGCTGACGCCCTCCTGTCACCGGCCGAGATCGCGAGCAGTTGACAGCAACTGCCAGATGGTCTTTCATGCCCGCATGGCCGCGACCCGCCCTCAGCCAGTCCCCCGAAAAGCCAAGCCCGCCCAGGCGGGCCGGGCTGCCGTCCCGACCGACGCGGTCTTCACGATCGACGAGCTGGCGATCTACCTGAAGCTCCCGAAGCGGACGCTCTACAAGCTGGCGCAGGAGGGCACGATCCCCGGCCACAAGGTGGGGAGGCATTGGCGGTTCCACCGCGAAGTGATCGATCGTTGGCTGGGCAACACGCCGCACAAGGAGCAGATGAGGCGCTGAAGTCAGCGGCTCCGATGCAGAGGAGACTCGATGCTGGGACTGACGCTACGAGACGAGTTCAAAGGCCGCCGCCTCAAGGGTACGGCCATCGAGCTTACGAACAAGAACAACACCGGCGCGACCCAAGTGGCCGCTGGAGAGTTCTTGAAGATCACATACCCCAGCACTGATGTGCTCAGGATGCTGGAGGCTGCAGGTCCAGACCAAGGCCGCCCCATCGTCCTAAAGGGTGAGCGAGGTCTCGGTAAGTCTCATCTCATGGCGGTGCTCTTTCACTGCTTGACCGATCATCCATCCGCGAAGAGCTGGCTCGATCACTGGGCGACGACGCTTGAGAATCCGAAGCTCGGCAACCTTCCCCTTCGAGCTGGAATGCACGTCATCAGCGAGAGTCTGCACCAGCAGCACTACAAGTACCTGTGGGATGTCCTTTTCGACAATCACCCCCATGGCGCGTACTGCCGCGGAAAGTGGGAGGCTCAGGGCGACAAGAAGACCGATGTACCCAGTGACACGATCATCCTGGAGATGCTCGAGCACACGCCCACTGCGCTCATACTGGATGAGTTCCAGACGTGGTTCGACGGCCTCACGAACACGAAGCAGTACCCCTGGCGCACATGGGCGTTCAATTTCATTCAGATCCTGACCGAGATCGCGAAGGAGCATCCCGAACGGCTTGTGCTCGTTGCGTCCGTTCGGAACGGCACGACGGATGCGTTCCAGCAGATTCAGCGCGTCAATCCGGTGATCGTCGACTTCAAGGGTCCATCTGCCAAGCAAGACAGGTCGCGCCTGCTCCTCCATCGCCTCTTTGAGAATCGCCTGCAGGTCTCGCGTGCGCAGATCGACGCGCTCATTGGTCCGCACGTTCAGGAGTACATCCGGCTCAAGAGCACCCCGCCCGCCGAGCAGGATCGTGTTCGCGCCGACTTCGTCGAGACATGGCCGTTCGCGACGCACCTGATGCAACTCTTGGAAGATCAGGTGCTGATCGCAACAAGCGCACAGGGCACCCGGGATCTGATCCGTGTGCTTGCCGACCTCTTCAAGCAGTGCGGGAATCAGGCATCCATCATCACGGCGGCTGACTTTCGCCTCGACGACGACACGAGCGGCATCGCCGCCTTGCTGGACTCGGTCGCCAACCAGCACCACGCGAAGCTGCGAGAGAAGGCCCTTCGCAATCTGGAAGCTGTGCGCGACGCGGTCCCGGATGTCGCCAAGCGGCTACCGCGGCTCGAAGCGATCATTGGCGCGCTTTGGCTGCGATCACTCGCGGACATCAACCAGGCCGGCGCGGATCGGGCCACGTTGCACGTCGATGTGACGCGAGACAGGCCCGTGGACGACAACGCGTTCCAAGTTGAGCTGTCGACGATCGTCGAGAACAGTTTCAACATCCACGAGGACGGCAATCGCTACATCTTCAAGGAGGAGGAGAATCCTCAGGCGAAGCTGATCGCCAGCGCTCGGAACGACAAGCTGTTCCAGGATGCGCAGGATCTCGCGCACCTTGCTCGCGAGACACGCTACGTGATTGGCGGCGCAGCTGACACCGCGACGCGCTTCCGCGTCATCGTGCTGCCGCAGTCGTGGTCGCGCGAGCCTTGGGCATCGATCGAGGAAGCGGACCAGCCCGGCCAGTGGGACGATCGCATACCGATTCTGGTTCTCCCCGAGTCGCCGCCGAAGATCGAATCAGCGCTCGGACGCTGGCTTCGAGACTACCTCCAGAAGAACAGGAATGCTGTTCGGTTCCTGCTCTCAATCGAGGGCAGCACGAATATCTTCGTCGACCGCGATCTCATCGTCCTTGCTCGCTGCGTGTTCCTGTCGGAGCAGTGGAAGGCCCAGAACCCCGAGTACGGCCGGTTGCAGTCCAAGTATCAGAAGGAGCTGCGCGAGATCCTGAAGTCGCGATTCGATCGCTTTGCGATCCTCGCGAACTGGAACTTTCAGCAACCGGAGAACTGCCGATTTCACGTGGAATCACATCGTTCGAGCGGCACCGGCATTCCCGAAGCTATCGAGAAGCTCGTCTGCGAGAATCTATTTATCCCTGAGGACTTCGAAGCGCTGGTACTCGCCGCCGCGTCAAACAACGAACCGGTCGGCAAGCTGATCAAGGAGTTGAAGGAGCCGCGGCCCGCCGGGCAGGATTGCATTCCTTGGCTTGGTGAGACGCTCGTGAAGGAGCGAATCATCCGGCTCTGCGCGAAGGGTCTCATCGCCATCAACCTGCGCGGGATGGAGTACTTGCAGGTACACGATGGCGAAGCCGAAGATGCTGCGTGGCGACGAATGCGCGGCAAGCTCGGAAGTGGAAAGCACCTCGATGAAACCTACGTTCTGCTGCCGCAGAACGTCCCGGGCACAAGCGGCGTCGCCGGTCAAGGCAATGCCAGCGGTACGACAGGAGTCGGTGGCGGAGGCGTAGGAGGCAGTGGCACGAGCGGCGGTGCGGGCGGCGCTGGGGGAACTTCGACCGGTGAGGCACCAGTTGGCAACGGGCCGACCGGAATCGGTGGCATCTTCGGTGGAGGGACGTTCGTTCGAGTCCCCGTCAACATCCCGGCGACCTCCTCGCTCAACCTGCTTGGCCGAATCGAGTCGCAGGGCATCAAGGCTGGAACGCAGATTCATGATCTGCGCCTGAAAGTTCACAAGCTCACAGGCGCGCAGCTGCAGGAGTTGATCAAGAAGCTCCCCGACGGCATGACCTACGAGCTCGGCTTGGAGAAGGAGCAGGCCGAATGACGCTCGCGTGTGACCTGCTGCAACGCCTGCAAGGCGCGATGCCCGCTGACGCTTGGTCAGCCATCTTGGCGCACGCCTGGGAGATCTGCTCGGCGCCTTTCGGGAACTCGAAGCCGGAATCTGACGTTGTGCGCCGTGATCGAGAGGTGGCGGACCTTGATCTGTTTCTCGCCACCGCGGGCTGGGACCTGTGGGATCACTACGAGGACGGGGTGCCACACACCAGCGACGCTCTCGCCAATTGGTGGGGCTCGCGGAGCAGCGGGCGTGCGGTGCTCGTCCTTGATGCGCTCTCGCTGCGCGAGGTGCCGTGGATCCTCGCTGGTGCCACAGCCCGCGGGTTCACGGTTCACAGCGCCCGCGCGACCGGCGCCGAACTACCTGCCGACACAACGCCCTTCGCCAGAGCGTTGGGCTTTGCGCAACGATCATCGCTCAGCGCCAACGGTGCGGGAGCCGCGCATCGTCTGCCCGGTGCGCGTACGGAGTGCACCAACATCGCCTGGGAAGACTGCGCTGCGTTCGTCGGTTCAGAGCCCGACTGGGTCTTCTGGCACGAGTGGCCGGACAAAGACGTTCACGACTTCGCAGATGCCGGGGAAGGCCTTCGTCCCCTGATCGCCAAGTCGGCAGAGTATCTCGAAGGCGATGCGTTCTGGGCGCTCGTCGGCCGCCTCGCCGAGGGACGACGCCTCATTGTCACTTCCGACCATGGGTACGCCGCCAGCGAGCTGTTTCCAGACGCGGGCGCTGATCACGCCGACTACCTGAAGCGCACCTACAAGAGCGGGCGGTGCACCAGCTCCACCGATCCGCGTGCCGCATGGGTGCCACCGATCGATCTTCATCTCGACACGCGGCACGGTTCCTATCTCTTCGTCAACGGCCGTCGCAAATGGAAGAGCGCAGGCGGCTATCCCACGCTCACGCACGGCGGGCTGTCGGTCCTCGAGGTCGCGGTTCCCTTCATCGAGCTCAGCAAGAAAGGTGGGGCTTGAGAATGGCGACGACCACGAAGAACTCGCAGCCTTGGAAGGACGAGGGGCTCACCAAGCCCGAATGGGTCGCACGCGAAGTCGCCAAGGCGGTCAACGCAGGCAAGGCGTGGGATCTTGAGACGGTCGACTTCTCCGATCCGCACCGGCCCCTCACCTGCCTGGAGGTGGACTTCCCGATCATCCCGATCAACCAGATCGCCGCCATCGAGGGCAACGCGGGGAAGCCGATCTACCAGATGTCCAAGTGGTGGGCGCGCCGCCGCAGCAGCGTCTTCCGCTCCATGCTGCTCGCCGCCGCAATCAAGGCGCCGGACGATCCCGCTGAGGCGGCGAAGCTCGTGTGGGATGTGTATTACGGCAACCACCAGATGAAGGGCACGTTCAAGCACCTGAAGGTCGCTGACATCTTCATGGGCGGCGGCACGACCGTCGTCGAGGGCTCGCGCCTCGGCATGCAGATGTATGGCAACGACCTGAACCCGGTCGCATGGTTCGTCGTGAAGAACGAACTCGCCCAGGTGGACAAGGCTGAGGTCGAGAGGCTGCTGGCCGACATCGAGGCCGAGGTCAAGCCGCAGATCATGCCGTTCTATGCGTGCGATTGCCCGCGCGGGCACAGGGGCAAGTGGACGCAGATCAGCACCAACACCGTCATGGGCAGCGACTTCGACCCGCTCGCCCTCACGCCCGAGGAGCGCAAGGACTACCGCTACGATGGCCCCGAGGTCATCTATACGTTTTGGGCCAAGCACGGCCCGTGCCAGGTCACCGGCTGCGGACATCGCACCCCGCTCATGTCCAGTCCCGTCATGGCGGTGAAGTCCATCGCCATCAAGGCATGGGAATGCACCTGCAAGCACTGCAGAAAGACGTACGACCTTGAAGAGCGCGAAGCGCGAATGGCGCCCGGGGTTGAACTCGTCGTCGCTGCCACCGAGCGGCCGTACGCCATCGCTCACCTGAACGTCGCGGGCAAACCCGAGTTCGCCGTGTGTCCGCACTGCGACAATGAGGATCGCATCGGCAAGTTACCGAAGCCGAGTAAGAAGACCGTTGAGCTGTCACTGCTCGTTCATCCTGATTGGCTAAAGGGCGAATCATCAACCGACGGGATGGGGAACGCCTACGGCGGAAGCGCCGACGATCCCGTGGAGGCGACGATTCGCTGGAACCAAGCACGAGCTGCCGCATGCAGGCTCGTTGAGGTCCGCGGTACGCTTACCGCCGAGATCACACTGGTTAACGGCGAGACGATTAGCACTGGCGCTGCGGGAGGAACGACCCAGGGGCGCGGAGGATTCACGTGCCAAGCGGCGACCTGTGGGTTCAATCAGGACCTACAGGAGTCTGTAAAGGCAACAGGCGTACCTGCCCCCTTCGCCGCCTACGCGATGCACGGCGTTTGCCCGCGATGCAAGAGTGATGACGTCGCCTATGGGGGACGATTCTTCGCGCCCGCTATGAACAGTGCGCCCTTCGATGCAGCGGTACGCGAGTGGGCAGGCCGTCGACGCAGCGATCTCCAGCCATTCTGGCCGCTTGCACGAATTGAAGCTGGCGCTGAGATCGGGCCGCACGATGTAGAAGGCCATAACCTGCGATTCTGGCATTACCTTTTCAACGAACGGCAACTTGTAGTCAATGCCCTTCTGCTGAAGTCCATCGTGACGTGTGGCAACTATGACGATGCCACGCGTGAGTATGTGCTCGCATCATTTCAGCAATACTTGCGTAACCAGAACATGATGTGTATCTGGGATCGCGGGTATGACAAGTTAGTCCCCTTCTACTCCGATGGCCACTTTCATCCCAAGGCTACGCCAGTCGAGAACTGCGTCTACCCTGATCTCGGCCGGGGGAATTGGCGCACCGCCTCAGCGCTTGCTCTTGAGGTAATCGACTGGACGAAGAGCCCATGGGAGCTGGTAAGCAACGCACGGCTAGCCGAGTCTGATGCCGTGGTGCGCTTCCATACGAGCGGGGGTAGCGAGAAGGTGTCCCCGCTGGACGCGGTGGGGAACGATGCGAAAGTACGTGTGGCCTCTGCTACCGACTTGGCCTATCTCCCAGACGGGGATCTTGATCTCGTGATCACCGATCCGCCGTTCGCGGGCCTGGAGCAGTACGCGGAGCTCTCCGACTTCTTCTATGTTTGGCTTCGGCTGTATCTGAAAGATCGCTACTCAACGTTTCGCGATGACGCGACGCCCAAAGCTCTCGAAGCGGTCTCGAATCGAGCGCGTCACCCGGATGATCCTGATGCGTTCTACCGTCGCATTCTTGCTGATTGTTGGCGCGAGGCCCACCGTGTCTTAAAGCCGGGCGGGTTGCTCGCCTTCACGTTTCACCACAGCGAGGATGCGCCTTGGGTCGACGTACTCGAGAGCCTCTTCGATGCTGGCTTCTACCTTACGGTGGTTTTCCCCATCCGAGGTGACGAAACCAAAGGAGAGGGTGCCGGCGGCTTTGGCTCGAAGAAGGTGGAATATGACATCATTCACGTCTGCCGGAAGAGACAAGGCGAGCCCAACCCGATCTCGTGGGCGAAGCTACGTCGCCAGATTCTGCAGGACGTCCGTGCACTTCAGGAGCTCTTGGAGCATCACCAAGAGGAAGGTCTACCCGAGGCCGACTTGCAGGTGATCCGACGCGGAAAGGCGCTGGAGTACTTCTCTCGCCACTACGGCAAGGTCTTCAAGGGACCTGACACTCCGATGACGGTCCTCGAGGCGCTGCTCGGCATCAACCAGCTCCTCGACGAGGAAGCAGGCGGGATCAAGGAGCCGCCGCCGCACAACGCCGAGCCGTTCACGCGGATGCTGCTGCGGCTCTTCGACGGAGTTGCGGAATTGCCCCGCGATCAGATGCAGAAGTTTCTCCGCGGCACAGGCAGCGCCCCATCCGATTTCGAGAGTCGGGGGTGGGTCACGGAGCGGAAGAGGGTCTTCCACCTCGTCCCGCCGCTTGAACTGGCTCAGCAGTGGGTCGGCAGGCAGCGCCGCGGGATGACCAGCGACTACGACCAAGCCATGTTCTTCATCGGCGCCTGCTTCGAGAGCAGCGGCATCAACGCCAGCGAGACGCTCAGCAACCCGAACTTTCGGCCGCACCCGGCGCTCGGCTCGTTGCTCACGTGGTTCAAGACCCATGGCGCTGACTCACCGACCCGCAATGCCGCGACGATCGCATCTCAGCTCTACAAGGCGTGGGAAGCGCGGAACCAGCCGAAGGCGAAGGAGCTCACACTCTTCGATCACCTTGGGGAGGAGGACTGATGGTGCGCACGCGATTCAATCAAGGGTGGTCGCGTCGTGGCTTCTCGCTCCTGTGGGGTGTCGAAGTGCTGGCAGAGATCGTCGACCCGTTGGATGTGGTATCGATCCGGCAGATGTTCGCGATGGTCGATGCCTGGCCGGACGAACTTCCAGCCGCTGGTGGTGACGCCATCGTGGTGGCCGGTGTCGAAGGATGTCTGGATGTGCTGGATGGTCCGGATGCCGAACGATGGCTTGTCGAAGACCTGCGGCGGGCAATCATGTCCTTCCAGACCCACTACGAAGGCAGCGCAGGACTGATCCTCTGGTTGCCATCCGGGCGCACGCGCATCTCGATGCGAGGTGCGAGCGAGGAGTACCACTACAAGCATCGCGGTTCGGGGGGAAACGGCTTGCACATCGGACGCCTGCTGTGGTCGGGTGCCGAGAACGAGATTGAGCGGATCATGAGCGCGCAGGACTCCCATGCGGACTACGACGGCAAGCATTGGGTCGGCCTCTATCACCCGAGGATCAGTTGATGGCGGAGGTGATGTTCAAGCCGGGCGAACGAGTGGCGCACGCCGACTTCGGCGAGGGCGTTGTTGTCGGCACCGGGTCGGACGGCTATCTCCGCGTCTTCTTCCCTTCTGGTGAGCGGCGTGTGAACGCGGCAGCCATCGCGCCGGCGCGCAGCCGAATCGATCGGGTTCTGGAGAATGTCTCAAGCGGTGACGATCGGTTGCGTCGTGCTTGGCTTCATGTCGAATCGCACGCGTTGCCGCTGATGGAGAACGCTGCAGCCCTGACGGCAGCACGCATCGACCTGCTGCCGCATCAGGTTGTGCTGACGCACCGAATCGCGACGGCTTCGCCGCGACGCTATCTGATCGCCGACGAGGTGGGCCTGGGGAAAACGATCGAGACAGCGCTGATTCTTCGAGAGCTGGCCAGCCGGGGCGAGCTGAACCGAGCGCTGATGATCGTTCCCGCCGGCCTCGTAAACAACTGGCACCGCGAGTTGAATGAGGTCTTCAACCTGAACTTCGAGGTCTTCGGAAGCTCCGGCGATGTGACGGACCGCAAGTCAAATGCGTTCGCCAAGCATGATCGGCTCATCGCGAGCGTGGACACACTGAAGCGCCGAAGCCGCGTGCGCCGCATCCTCGATGCGCCGAAGTGGGACCTTGTGGTCTTCGATGAGGCGCACCATCTGTCTGCGTACAAGAGCGGCGGGAAGATTCGTAAGACAGAGAACTACAAGCTCGCCGAGGCGATGCGAGACCATGCCCGCGACCTGTTGCTGCTTTCAGCGACGCCTCACCAAGGTGACCACTTCCGATTCTGGATGCTGATCCAACTGCTCAATCCAACGCTGTTCGCTGACTCGGATGAGATGGTGGAAGAACGGCACCGTCTCAACAGCGTCGTGTTTCGCCGCACGAAGGCGGATGCGTGCACGCCTGACGGATCACCCCTGTTCGCGCGCCGCTGGGTACACACCGAATCGTTCACCATGTCTGAGGGCGAGCGGGTGTTCTACACAAAGCTCCGCGAGTACCTCCAGGACGGCTTTGACCTCGCCAAGCAGCAGGGCAATCAAGGGCGCGCGCTCGGATTCGTCATGACGATCTTTCAGAAGATCGCCGCGTCGAGCTTCGCAGCCGTGCGGAGCACGTTGCGCCGACGGCAGCTCATGCTGACGATTCACGAGGCGATCCTCAAGGACCAGGCGCTCGACATTGACGGCCACACTCGACTCATCGAGGAGGCGCGACGGCTGATCCACCAGGAGACGGGGCATCCGCACGACGCGGCGGGAAGGGGCGAAGTGGACCGCATTCTCGCGGATCTCAAGCTGCGACTCATTCGCAAGCTTGATGAGGACCAGCTCGCATTGGCGGCCTCGTCGGAGAGTGGTGAAGCGACGACCGCCGAGGGCGAGGAGCTCGCGGCGGTGTGCGTGTCGCTCTCCCTGCCCGAGGAGCGGATGCGAATCGCGGAGCTTCTCGCCTCCTACCCGAACGGGCGTGAGACGAAGGTAGAGAAGTTGCTTCGTGGCCTGGGCGCTCTCTGGGAGCAGAACAGCCGCGAGAAAGTCGTGATCTTCGCGACCTACCTGGCCACCGTCGACCTGCTGTCGCGGGAGATCGACGCGGCCTACCCGGGGCAGGGTGTCGTCGTTCTCCGAGGCGGCGATCACGGTGCGAAGCTCGCCGCAGAGAAGCGGTTTCGGCGGCCCGATGGACCACGCGTGCTGGTGTGCACGGCAGCTGGTCGTGAGGGGATCAATCTCCAGTTCGCGCGCGTGCTCTTCAACTTCGACCTGCCTTGGAACCCGATGGACGTGGAGCAGAGGATCGGGCGAATCCATCGATACGGGCAGATGCACACCGCGCAGGTCTACAACCTCGTGCTATCCGACACCATCGAAGGGAAGATCTTCTTGCTGTTGACGGACAAGTTGCTCGAGATCGCCAAAGCGCTCGGCAAAATCGATGAGCACGGCAACGTGACGGAAGACCTGAAGGCGCAGATTCTCGGCCAGCTCTCCGACCGTCTGAGCTATGACACGTTGTACCGCGATGCGCTGTCCGACCCCGAGCTGAAGCGAACAAGACAGGAGCTGGAGGCGGCAGTCTCGAACGCCAACGAGGCGAGGAAGGTCGTGTTTGAACTGTTTCAGGATCTCGACCGGTTCAGCCTCGATGACTACCAGCCTCTTGCCGACATCGACGCGGGGAAGGCTCGCATCATGGCTTTCCTCCGGTCATCGATCGAGGCGGATGGTGGCGCATTGGTGCCGCTAAACGATGGCTGCTTCCGCATCGAGTCGTCCGATGGCGACGATGCGACCACGTTCACGCTGGACCGCGACAAGGCACAGGCGGACGAACGACTCCAGTTGATGGGCCTGGACCACCCGCTCATGTCGAGACTACTCCGAAGGTGGCACGCACAGCCGGCCGAACAGCTCGGCGTGGCGACGGCCGGTTCCTCAGGCGCGCCGCACGGCGTGCTGACCGTGTGGTCGGTGGAGTCGTTCGGCAACGCCGCGTCCTCGACGACCCACGTCATCCCCATCGCCGTCGACTCCGTCGGGCAACGAGTTCCTGCGTTAGAGAAGCGCTACCCCGACGCGTTCACCGGCGGCCGAGCCGATTCGAGGCTGAACGCACAGGATCGCAGGCGGCTGTTCGAAGAGGCCATCGAGCCCGCGCTCCAGAGGGAGCTCGGCCACCGGGGCCTCGCTGGGCCGTCGGGCGGCCACTCCGCTGATCTGATTGCGTGGGTAGAGGTCGGGTAACAGGAAGAGGCAGCCCATGACCGTCCCAACAGCCGGAACGGATCGAGAAACCGCCGTCAACCCGCCCCACCCATCCGAGAGGGCCTTCCGGACCCCGCCAAGGCCCTTCCGGCCTTGCCCAACGTTCCGAAGAGGGTTACTCTCGGGGAGCTTCAAGGGCCGCGTCCAAAAGACGCGGCCCTGTTCGTTTACAGCTCGGGGGCTTCGCTCGGTTGCGCCCAAGCGCGCGTTCCCCGCGACGAACGCCGATGTGTCTGTCCATCGCCGCTCTCGGCTCGCGCTCTCTGGTTCGCCGCGTTCGGTAGCCGCCATATCCGAAGCGAGATGCATCCTTGGGGTCTTTGCGCCAAACTCTCGG
The DNA here is from genome assembly GCA_019636735.1 of Phycisphaeraceae bacterium. Taxonomy (NCBI): domain Bacteria; kingdom Pseudomonadati; phylum Planctomycetota; class Phycisphaerae; order Phycisphaerales; family Phycisphaeraceae; species Phycisphaeraceae bacterium. Next base: position 12,916 of record JAHBWY010000009.1, on the reverse strand, counting down.
CGGCGAGAGAGAGTACCGCCTTCGGGTTTACAGCGGGGTTGCGGCAACGGGCTTACCGTTCCGGAGTTCGGAACGGCCTGCGGCGGACGCCGCCGGAGGGCGAAAAGCGTGGGCAGCGGGGAGACTCGATGGCTGCAGCCTCGCCAGCGTTCACACCGCCTTCCTCGCTGGCAATGACGTCAGCCTGGCCTTCGGTCTCGATGCTTGCGGCGCTCGGGGCAGTAGCGCTGAGCCGGGCATGTCTCTGGCTACCCGGCGGAATGGGTGATACCCTATCGGGAACGTGCGGCGCTACCTACCCATCCTCGTCCCCCTCCTCGTGGTGCTGCAACTCCTGTCTTCGGGAGTGTTTGGACCACGGCTTCGCTGCACCGACGCCGATGGCCGGGTCAGCACCGAGTTGTCGGCCTTCCGGTGCTGCGACCAAGACGAGGCCAAAACCTGCCAGTCCGATTCCGGGTGCCGCCAATGTCAGTCCGACGCTTCGTCGGGTGATGGATGCCCAGTCGCCGGAGCCCCGGCGTGCAGCTGCGTCGATGTCCCGGACCTGACGGATGTGGCCACAAACAGCAAAGGCGCGGACACCGCTCAATCGCTGGCGGTGGCTTTCCCGGTTCCGTTCATCGTTCTTCCGATTCTGACTCTGCCGGTGTTTGAGTCGGGGCCATCCGTGACGGCGTTCTTGCCGCACGGGCACGCGCCGCCGCGACTCCATCTCGCCACCATCGTTCTTCGCATCTAGGCATGGCGCGCCCCGCGCGATGGATCTCCCCATCACGCGGCACGATCGCCGTGCGCCCCCGTCTTCGCGGGGCGCGTTCGCCATGAACCTAGAGCGAGATAGCCCTTGCACAAACCAATTGTCCTTTGCCTATCGGCGTGCGCGCTGCTCCCCGGTTGCGTCAGCTACACCCCGCGGCCCCTTGATCCGAGCGCCGAGCTGGCTGCACTCAATGCGCGGACGCTGCCGCTCGATCGATTCGTCCGCACGACGCCCGCGACCGATTCGCCGCCCCGCGATTCGCGTTTCGATGCTTCCGATGGCCTGAGCGACCAAGAGTTGATGGCGCTCGCGGTATCGATGAACCCCGACCTTCTGGCGGCCAGGGCCGCCCTTGGCGAGACCGAAGCGCTCCTCATCGGAGCTAAGACGCTGCCGAACCCCGAGTTTGGCGTTGGATTCGGGGCAGGAATTCTCGGGAACTCCGGGTTCAAACTCGACACCGACCTCCTCTTCGAACTGCTCCGCCCTGGAGAGCGGGACGGCCGCGTCGGCGTGGCGACCGCCACGATCGCCGCCTCGCGTGCGGACATCCTGGCCCGCGAATATGAGGTGGCGGCCGGGGTCCGCCGGACGACGTTCGAGGTACTCATCGCGGAGCAGGTGACCGCCGTTCTCGATGAGGAGGCCGGGCTGCGAACCCGCGCCGCCGAGATCGTCCGCCAGAGGCGCGACATTGGCGAGGCGAACAAGCTGGATGTCACGACAGCCGAGTTGGAACTCTTGGAAATCCAGAGGGACCGCCGGCTCGCGGAGGTCGAGCTCGACCAAGCCCGCCTGGCGCTCAACCGTGCCGTCGGTCTACCGCCCGCATTCAACCTCCCTCTCGAGCAGTCGGGCAAGTCCGTCGACGTTCCCCTGATCGACAGTGTGGCGGACGCTGGCGTGGACGAACTGATCCTTGCCCGGCGGCTCGACCTCCAGGCCCGGGCCGCCAACTACCAGATTGCCGAGGAGCAGCTTCGACTCGCCATCTCGAAGCAATACCCGAAACTCAAGATCGGCCCGTCGTACAGCCACGAGGGCGTGAGCGACAACTACCTGGGCATTGGCGCGTCCATCGAGGTTCCCCTCTTTGACCGCAACCAGGGCGAGATCGCCGAGAAGGCCGCGGCCCGGGACCGTGTTCGTGCCGAGTATGTCGCAGACCTCCACCGGCTCCGGAGCGAGGCACGGGCCGCGCTCTCGCGGGTGCGGGCGCTGCGGGCGGAGATCGACGATCAGCAGCAACACCTGCTTCCCCTTCTTGAACGCAGCCAATCCCTCTTCCGGGGCGCTCTTGAAGCACGCGAATTGAGCGTGACCGACTGGGTGAGCGCCCAGCAGCGAGCCCTCCGAGCACGCCGCTCCTATCTCGACACCCTCGTCGCCTATCGCCGCGCCCTGCTTGAGTTCGAAGCCGCGACCGGTAAGCCCATCGCCACATTTGCCCCGGTTGAGCCGGTCTCCTCCCCGTCCCCACCCACTCCGGATAGGAACATCCCATGACGACCCTTCCACGCGGATTCACGCAGGCCGTACTACGCGGCCTTCCAACCTTGCTGACCCTCGCCGTGCTGGTGGCCATTGCCTATCTCGGTCACCGCTACCACTGGAGTTTGCCTTCGCGTGCCTCGCTCACGGCCGCCGCGCCCGCCCGCGAGGACTGGTGCATGGAGCACGGGGTCCCCGAGTCGCAGTGCATGATCTGTCGCGGGAAGACGCCTGTGCCCGACACGGAAGGCACATCGCTGACCATCGACGGGCAAAGCGGTGCAACCGAAAAAACCAAACCCCGCATCGTGCAACTTGCAACGCCCGGGTCAGTCGCCAAGGCTGGGATCACGACCGCCCCAGCGGAGGTGCGTCCGGCGTCGGCAACGCTCTCGGCCAACGCCGAGGTCGGGTACGACCTCACGCGTTTCGCAGAGGTGTCCTCCCGGGCCGGCGGGAGCGTGGCGATGGTGTGTGTGAACGCCGGAGACCGCGTCAAGGCGGGAGACGTGCTGGCCCTCATTGATGCGGCGGCGGTGGGAGCGGCAAAGGCGGAGTTGCTGCAGGCTGCGGCGCAAGTCGCGTCGCGGGCCGCTGCTACTGAACGCATCCGCAGTTCCACTTCGGCCGGGTTCCGCAACCAGTCCGATTTGGTGGCGGCCGAGGCCGAGGTCAAGGAGGCCCAGATCCGCCTGTTCAACGCGCAGCAGACGTTGGTCAATCTCGGCCTCGGACTTCCGCCCGAGGGTGCCCGCGGGATGCCAACCGCAGACGACGTGCGATTGCTGGGCATCCCGCGTGAGATTGCCGATCAACTGGACCCGGTTCGCACCAGCGCAAACCTGCTACCCGTCACCGCTCCTCTCGACGGCGTGGTGATCTCGCGGTCCATCGTGCCCGGAGTCCAGGTCGAAGCCGGGAAGCCGCTGTTCTCGGTGGCCGACACCAGCCGGGCTTGGGTGAACATCGCTGTTCCGCCCGCGGACGCGAGCCGAGTCGCGGTCGGACAGGAGGTGCGATTCACCCCCGACGGCTCGCAGGCCCCCGCTGTCGTAGGCCAGGTGACCTGGATCAGCACTGAGGTGGACGAGAAGACTCGGACCGTGCATGTGCGGGCCGAGTTCCCCAACCCGGACGGGCGGCTGCTCGCCCACTCGTTCGGCCGGGCCGCGATCGTCACGGAGCGTCGCGAGGGGGCAGTCGTCGTGCCGCGTGAGGCGGTGCAGTGGGACACCACCGGCGCCCTCGTCTTCGTTCGCGTCAACAGCACGGTCTTCGTCGCCCGAAACGTCACCACCGGCGTCATTGACGAGGCCTTTGTGGAGATCGTGAGCGGGGTAAGGGCCGGAGAGCGAGTCGCCACCGGCGGCAGCTACGTGCTCGTAGCCCAGCTAAACAACGACAAGCTCGGGGCTGGCTGCACCGACGACTAAGCGAGAACGCACATGCTGAACTGGCTCATCACCTGGTCTTTGAAGAACCGCTTCCTCGTCATCGTCGGCGCCCTGCTCTTCGCGGGGCTCGGGGTGATCGCGCTGCGGCAACTGGATATCGACGCGTTCCCCGACACGACACCGGTTCAGGTGCAGATCAACACCACGGCACCGGCATTGTCACCCGAGGAGGTCGAACGGCAAATCAGCTTCCCCGTCGAGCAATCGCTCGCTGGGGTGCCGAAACTGGAGAACCTGCGCTCGGTGTCGAAGTTCGGATTCTCCCAGGTCGTCGCGACCTTCGCGGACGGCACCGACATCTACTTTGCACGTCAACTTGTCGCGGAGCGGCTGGCGACCGTCGAGCTTCCCCCGGGCATCCCGCGGCCGCAGATGGGTCCTATCGCCACCGGACTGGGCGAAGTATTCCACTACGTCGTGCGCAGCGACCGTCACGACATCACCGAACTACGCACGCTCCACGATTGGTCCATCAAGCCCGCCCTCCGGGCGGTTCCGGGCGTGGCGGAAGTGAACAGCTGGGGCGGCTACGAGAAGATCTACGAGGTGCAGGTTGACCCGGATCGCCTGATCAAACATGACCTGACGTTCGGAGAGTTGACCGAGGCTCTCGAAGCCAACAACGCCAATGTCGGCGGCGGCAATCTTGCTCGGGGTGGTGGGACGCTCCTGGTGCACGGCCTCGGACGGGTGTCGAATATCGAGCAGATTGGCGACATCCCCGTCGCGGCACGGGACGGTGTCCCTATCAGAGTGCGTGACGTGGCAGAAGTAAAGATCGGTCACGAGATCCGTCGCGGCGCGGTTACGGCGGACGGCGGGGGCGAAGCGATCCTGGGCCTTGGGTTCATGCTCATGGGTCAGAACAGCCACGAGGTCACTTCGCGCCTCAAGGCAAAGCTCGACGAGCTTCGACCCGTGCTGCCCGTGGGCGTCACGGTGCAGACGGTCTACGACCGCACCGAGCTCGTGGACGAGGTCATCGGGACGGTGAAGGGGAACCTGTTCGAGGGCGGGCTCTTCGTCATCGCCGTGCTGTTCCTCTTCCTCGGCAATCTCCGCGCCGGCCTCATCGTCGCGGCCGCGATTCCGCTCTCGATGCTCTTCGCGTTCGACTCGATGCTCCGCTTCGGGATCGCCGGGAGCCTCCTGAGCCTGGGGGCGATCGACTTCGGGCTCGTGGTGGACAGCTCGGTCATCATGATCGAGAACTGCGTCCGCAAGCTCTCGCACAACGAGGCCGGTCGAAGCCGCCTGGACGTGATCCGCGATGCGGCCATCGAGGTGCGGAAGCCCACGATGTTCGGCGAGCTGATCATCATCATCGTCTTCCTCCCGATCCTGACGCTGGAGGGTGTGGAAGGGAAGATGTTCCGTCCGATGGCGCTCACGTTCATCTTTGCGCTCGTTGGCTCGCTGGTGCTTTCGCTGACGCTGATGCCGGTGCTCGCCAGCCTGTTCCTGCCTCGGAAAGTGCGGGAGACCGAACCGCTGGTTGTTCGCTTGGCGCAGCGGGTATACGCGCCCGCGCTCCGCGTGGCGATGCGGGCCCGCGCCGCCGTCGTCATCGCGGCGCTGGCTTTGCTGGGGCTGACCGTCATCACCGCACGGGGCTTGGGCTCGGAGTTCGTGCCCAAGCTGACGGAAGGCTCGATGGTGGCCAACATCGTGCGGCTCGCGGGCACCGACCTCGACGAGTCGGTCCGCTACAACACGCTGATGGAGCGAGCCATCCTGAAGGCATTTCCGGATGAGGTGAAGCACGTCTGGAGCCGCATCGGCTCGGCCGAGATCGCCACCGATCCGATGGGGACGGAGTTGACCGATGTGTTCATGACGCTTCACCCGCGCGAGCAATGGACTAAAGCTCGGACGCAGGCGGAGCTGATCCAGGTAATGAACCACGAACTGCGGGACCTGCCCGGCCAGCGCATCGCGTTCACTCAGCCGATCGAGATGCGCATGAACGAGATGGGCTCGGGGGTGCGTGCTGACGTGGCGATCAAGCTCTTCGGCGACGACCTGGCCGTTCTGACAGAGAAAGGGACCGAGATCGCTGATCTCATCACCGGGCTCGATGGCGCCGAGGATGTGAGCACCGAACAGCTGACGGGCCAACCGGTGATGCAAGTCGAAGTCGATCAGGCGGCCATCGCTCGCTTCGGCATTCCGGCCAGAAGCGTGCTCGACATCGTCGAGTCTCTAGGCGGTCAGGAGCACGGCGAGGTGGCCGAGGGTCAACTCCGATTCCCACTGACGGTCAGACTCCCCGAGCGCCTGCGGCGCGACTCAGAATCCGTCGGCTCCATCCTCATCTCGGCGCCGAGCGGCGAGCGTGTGCCCCTCGCCAAGCTCGCGCACATCCGCGTGGTCGAAGGGCCATCCACCATCACGCGGGAGTGGGGTCAGCGGCGAACCACGATCCAGGCGAACATTCGCGGGCGCGATGTCGCGTCCTTCGTTACCGACGCCAAGGCGGCGATCGCCAAAGAGATCCAGCTCCCGGAAGGGCGTTACCGCCTGGAGTGGGGCGGCCAGTTTGAGAACCTCGAGCGGGCTCGCGAGAAGCTGCTCGTGGTGGTGCCGGTCGCACTCCTACTCATATTCCTTCTCCTCTACCTCTCCTTCCAATCGATGCGGCTCGCCCTGCTGGTGTTCACCGCCGTCCCGCTCGCCGTGACCGGCGGCGTGGCGGCGCTATGGCTTCGCGGGATGCCGTTCTCAATCTCCGCCGCCGTCGGGTTCATCGCGCTCTCGGGGGTCGCCGTCCTCAACGGCCTCGTCATGGTCACGTTCATCCGCCAGCTTCGCCACACGGGCCTCGCGGTCGATGATGCCGTGGTGTCGGGCAGCCTTGTCCGGTTGCGCCCGGTGCTCATGACGGCGCTTGTCGCCGCGTTCGGGTTCATCCCGATGGCCATCGCCGACGGCATGGGCGCCGAGGTCCAGCGCCCGCTCGCGACAGTGGTCATCGGCGGCGTCATCAGCAGCACGCTCCTGACACTCTTCGTCCTCCCCGTGCTCTACAAGTGGTTCGAGCCGCGTGGAGCGGTCGAAGCAGAGGAAGGGGAGGCATCAGCCCGCTCGAGTTCCCAAGTATCCGCGTCCAACGGCTCGGTCGCGTCGGCAGAGCTGCCAGTTCCGGTGTCATCCACAATCTAAAGGAGGTTCCCATGAATCGCGTCCGCATCATTTCCGCATTCCTTGTCCCCGCTCTTCTGTGTGTCACCGCCTGTGACAAGAAGGAGCCTGCAGCTCAGTCCAAGCCCACAAACACGCAGACGACCGCCGCGGCGGACGCGCCGGACTGGTGCGCCGAGCACGAGATCCCCGAGTCAATCTGCACGAAGTGCAACAAGAAGCTCATCGCCGATTTCAAGAAGAAGGGCGACTGGTGCAAGGAGCACGACCTGCCCGAGTCGCACTGCACGATCTGCAACCCAGACGTCAAGGAGAAGTTCCTGGCGTTGAAGCCGAAGGAAGGCAAGTAGGTAATCCGGATCAGGCCAAGCAGCTCCTGGAAGTCACATGGGGTGTCTACATGGAGAGCGGCAAGGTGACGGTCTCAACGCTCAGGCCAGCCGCAGCCACACAAGCGTCAACCATTCTCCGTTGCACTGGACCCTGATTCCGATCACTCGCAACACAAGGAGTCTCACATGAAGCGCGTGCACATATTTATTCTCGTCCTCTCCCTCGCCCCATTTGCGATGACCGCCGGGTGCCACTCGCACGGGCACTGCGACAGCGGCACTTCAGGAACAACAAACAGCACCGCCCCGGCCATATCCACGAACACGCGATGCCCGATCGACAGTCGCCCCGTGGACACCGCGTACACGGCAGTCTACGACGGCAAGACTGTCGGGTTCTGCTGCCATGACTGCATGGACAAGTGGAGCCACAGCGGAAGCCAAGACCAAGCCCGCTACTGGAGCGATTGCTGCCGCTGAGCGCCGAGCGCTGCGAGCAAGCCAGGACGCATGGCTGAAGTTGCATATGACATCCCGGCGATGGACTGCCCTACCGAAGAGGCGCTGATCCGGCGACGGCTCGAGTCGGTGCCCGGTGTCGTCGACCTACGTTGCGACCTGATTGGTAGGCGACTGACGGTGGTGCATGACAATGCGGACGACGCTGACATCGTCGCAGCATTGACCGGCATCGGGATGGCCCCTGCACCCGCTGCAAGTTCCGGGCAGCGCAGCAGGGCTGATGTGGCTTGCGCGGACGGTTCGTGCGCGACGGGCCTGCGCGTAAACGTGACGGGTACACGACCGTGGTGGCGAAGGCATGGGCCGTTCGCCCTCTCCGGCGTGCTGGCTGCGTCAGCGGAAGCGATGTACTTCGCCGGAGTGAAGGAGACCTCGTGGCCCGTGGTGGCCGTTGCCGTAGCCTCCATTCTGCTCGGAGGCCTCCCGACGTTCCGCAAGGGGTGGACGGCCCTGCGGACGTTCACGCTGAACATCAACTTCTTGATGACGATCGCGATCCTCGGCGGAGCGGTGATCGGGGCGTGGCCGGAGATCGCGCTGGTCACGTTCCTCTTCGCACTGGCTGAGTTGATCGAAGCCAAGGCGCTTGATCGTGCCCGCAATGCGGTCAAGGGACTGATGGCGATGGCCCCCGACGAGGCGTGCGTCAAGCAGGATGACGGCTCGTGGACGGTCGTAAGCGCGGGCGCGGTCCCCGTCGGCGCGGTTGTGCAGGTGAAGCCCGGAGAGCGGCTCGCGCTCGACGGCGTGGTGGTCGCGGGTGAGTCGAGCGTGAACCAGGCTCCGGTCACGGGCGAATCCGTGCCGGTGGACAAGAAGATCGGCGACAAGGTCTTCGCGGGGACCATCAACGAAACAGGCGTGCTGGAGTTCAAGACTTCGGGCGGCAAAGACCAGACCACGCTCGCGAAGATCATCAGGACGGTGCAGGAGGCGCAGGGGAGCCGCGCGCCGACGCAGCGCTTCGTGGACAACTTCGCGCGGGTCTACACGCCGGTCGTGTGCGTTGCCGCGGTGCTGGTCGCGGTGGTGCCGTGGCTCGCGTTCGGTCAACCTTTCTACCCGTGGCTCTACAAGGCGCTGGTGTTGCTGGTTATCGCGTGCCCGTGCGCCCTGGTCATCTCAACGCCGGTGACGGTCGTGAGCGGTCTGACGGCGGCGGCAAAGCGGGGCATCCTCATCAAGGGCGGCGTCCACTTGGAGAACGGCCGCAAGTTGAAGGTGGTGGCGCTCGACAAGACCGGCACTATTACCGAAGGCCGCCCTCGCGTGACGGACGTGCAGCCTATGGGCGGCGCGAGCAAGGACGAGGTGCTACGGATCGCGGCGAGTCTGGATGCGCTTTCGCAGCACCCGGTCGCGCGGGCTCTGACCGAGGCATGGGCGGGCCCGCGTGCGGACGTGAACGGATTCAAGTCGCTTACAGGCCGTGGCGTCGAGGGGACGATCGCGGGGGAAACGTACTTTGTCGGCAACCACCGACTCGCCGAGGAGCGGAAGGTCTGCTCGCTGGAAGTCGAAGCGGTGCTGGGGCACTTCGAGGTGCAGGGGAAGACGGCCATCGTCGTTGCATCATCTCGCGCCGTGCTCGGCATCATCGCGGTGGCCGACACTCCTCGCGAGAGCAGCGTCAACGCTCTGCGATCCCTTCACGCGATGGGCGTGCGGACGCTTCTGCTCTCTGGGGACAATCAATCCACCGCGTCAGCCATCGCCAAGGCCGTGGGGATCGACGAGGTCCGCGGCGGGATGCTGCCCGAGGACAAGCTCGCTGAGATCGAACGCCTGCTCAACGAACACAGCAACGCGGTTGGCATGGTCGGTGACGGGGTGAACGACGCCCCCGCCCTGGCCAGGTCGACCATTGGCTTTGCGATGGGCGCGGCGGGCACGGACACAGCCCTTGAAACCGCCGACGTCGCCCTCATGCAGGACGACCTGCACGGGCTGCCCGAGTTCATCGCGCTCTCGCGCCGTACCGGCGCGATCTTGGCCCAGAACATCACGCTCGCCATCGGCATCAAGGTGGTTTTCTTCGCACTCACCCTCGCCGGACTGGGGACGATGTGGATGGCCGTCATCGCGGATGTCGGGGCGAGCCTGCTGGTGGTAGGGAACGGGCTACGACTGTTGGGGAGCCGGAGGGGTTTGCCGAGCCTTTCAAGCGTTAAGGCCGAGTCAAGCACCGCTTGAACGAATCTGGCGTGCGGCTGACGGAGAGCCACGGCTCGCCGTGCCATCGGCGACGCGTGATTCTGGGGAGTGTGGACCTGCGCACCGGGGTCCACACTCGAACGGCTTCAAGAACTACAGCGGTCTGGGTGACATGGGCTCCGAGAAGCACCGACGTGCCGATCACGTCCGCAACGAGTTCCGCGGCAAGATTGGGCGCGGCAACCTGGACAAACGCAAGCTGTTGAGCACCACGCTCACGCTGCTGAACGCCATCGCGGCGCTCGCGATGATCGGCGAGAGCAACCAGCCCGTGAACGGGAACAGCACACCCGCCGCGATCGGAATGCCGACGACGTTGTAGATGAATGCCCAGAAGAGGTTCTGCTTGATCGTCCGCATGGTGGCGTGCGAGAGGGCGATGGCCTGGGGGACCGCGCGGAGATCGCCGCGCATGAGCGTGATGTCCGCCGACTCCATCGCGACGTCGGTGCCGGTTCCGACAGCGAGGCCTACATCAGCCTGGGCGAGCGCCGGGGCGTCGTTGATGCCGTCGCCGACCATGCCCACGACGTGTCCCTCGGCTTGGAGGGCCTTGACCTTGTCCGCCTTGTCCTTGGGCAACACGTCGGCGAATACGTGATCGACGCCGACTTGCGAGGCGACCGCCTCGGCCGTTCGCTGGTTGTCGCCGGTCATCATCACCACGCGCAGCCCGAGCGCGTGCATCGTGGCGATGGCCTCCTTTGATTCGGGCCGCACCGTGTCGGCCACGGCCACGATCCCGGCCTCGCGGCCGTCCACCGCGACGTACATCGGCGTGCGCCCCATCGCCGCCAGAGCCGCGGCATTCTCCGCCAACGCGGACCGGATGCCGCGCTGAGCCAGCAACGCCGCCTTGCCGACAAGCACCGCGTGCCCGTCCACCGTGGCCTCGACGCCATGCCCGACAACGGCGCGGAAGCCGACGGGCTCGGCGAGTGACAGCCCGCGTGCCGTCGCCTCGCGGACGATCGCCGCGGCGAGCGGGTGCTCGCTGTGCTGCTCCGCTGATGCGGCCAGCCGCAGCAACTCGCTGTCATCAAGCGTCCCCCCCGCACCCGCGGGGGCCGGGATGATGTCCGTCACCGCGGGCTTGCCGTGCGTGATGGTGCCCGTCTTGTCGAGCACGATGGCCGTGAGCTTGTGGGCAGTCTCCAGCGCCTCGCCGCCCTTGATCAGGATGCCCCTCTCCGCGCCGCGCCCCGTGCCCACCATGATCGCCGTCGGCGTTGCCAGCCCCAGGGCGCACGGGCACGCGATGATCAGCACGGACACAGCCGTCACCAGCGCCATGCTCAGCCGAGTCTCCACCGGCGAGATGAACCACCAGATGACAAACGCGGCGATGGCAATCACGATGACGATCGGAACAAAGACCCCGCTGATCGTGTCGGCCAGGCGGGCGATCGGGGCCTTGCTGCCCTGGGCCTCCTGCACGAGCCGCACGATCTGCTGGAGTGCCGAGTCGGCCCCGACCTTGGTGGCGACCAGCCGCAGCGCGCCGGTCGTGTTCATCGTCGCACCAAAGACGCTGTCGCCGGCCGACTTCTCGACCGGCACGCTCTCGCCGGTGAGCATGGACTCGTCCACCGCGGACTGGCCGCTCTCGACCGTGCCGTCCACGGGGATCTTCTCGCCAGGGCGCACCAGCACGCGATCACCCACGACCACGGAATCGATCGGCACATCCTGCTCGGTGCCGTTGCGCATGACTCGCGCGGTCCTGGCCTGCATCCCGATGAGCCGCTTGATGGCCGCGCTGGTCCGGCCGGTGGCCCGGGCCTCGAAGTACTTTCCCAGCAGGATCAGCACGATGATGACCGCGGCCGCCTCGTAGTACACGGGCACCATGACCATGCCGCCCATCGTGCCCTCGGCGTGTGCGGTGTGCCCCGCCGCACTGCTCACAGCCGCGAAGAACCCGGGCCAGATCGTCGCCGCGAACGAGTAGAGGTACGCCGCGCCCGTGCCCATCGCCACGAGCGTGTCCATGTTGGCGCTGAAGTGCAGCAGACCCTTCCATGCGGAGCGGAAGAACTGCCAGCCGCACCAGAACATCACCGGCGTCGTCAACGCGAACTGAAGCCAGTTGATCCAAGGCACGTTGAACGCCTCGATCTTCCCGTGCGACATGGCGATGACAAGCACGGGCAGCGACAGCACGGCCCCGAAGGTCGTCTTGATCAGCAGCCGCCGCGTCTCGGCCTCGCCCACGTTCATGTGCGCCGAGTGGTCCTCGCCCCCGCCGCTGCCGCGCATCGCGTGCCCGGCGTGTGCTCCGGCACCCTGTGCAGCCAGCATCGCCGCGTGGTCATGGCCCGCGTGACCGTGCGCGGGATTCACCGTACCGAGTCTGACCGGGAGCACGACCGCCTTGTACCCGATGTCGTCCACCGCCTTGGCGAGTTTCTCCGGCCCGGTCGCCGCCGGGTCGTACTTCACCGTCGCCACCTTGGTGGCAAAGTTCACGTTGGCCGACATGACGCCGGGCTGCTTGCCCAGCCGCTTCTCGATCCGGTTCGCGCACGAAGCGCAGGTCATTCCCTCGATGGGCAGGTCGGCCCGCTCGATGGTGGTCTTGGTGGTCTGGTCCGTTGGTGCGGCCGCGCCGCCATGCTGGTGTTCATGGGCGTTGGTCATCATCGTCCTTCGCTTTCTCGGCCAACCTCAGGGCGTGGTCGCCGTCGTCATCCGCTCGGCTGTGGAGCGAGCCGTGGCCTTGTCCGCATCATTCTTCTTGAGCACCGCCCCCGCGATCAGTACGCCAACCACCGCCGCCGCCACGATCAGCGGCACAAACCGCTTCCATCCCGTCGCCGGGGCCTTGTCGTCATGGCATCCGCAGTTGCAACTCACGGTGATCCTCGCTTCCGTACATCCTTACCGCGCGATCTTGCCCACCAGCGCGACCAGTTCGTCCACCATCGCGGCCTGCTGGGCCTTGTCCCCGTGCATGGCGTTGTTTGCGCAGTGCGACAGGTGGTTGCGCAGCAGGTTCT